>NZ_JANX01000125.1 GCF_000767795.1 Inquilinus limosus MP06
GCACGCCTGGCGCCGGGCACGGCGGCCGAGGTGCAGCGGGCCATCCTCGACCGCGACCCCGGCCGCGCCCGGCACGATCCCGGCCAACTGGCGCATTTCGTCGTGCTGCATTCCCTGGCCCGCACCTGGATCCGGCTCGGCGTCACCCCCGACATCGTCATCGGGCATTCGCTGGGCGAGCATGCGGCGGCGGTCATCGCCGGCGTGATGTCGCTGGATGACGGCCTCAGGGCCGTGGAGGCCCGCGGCCGGCTGTTCGAGACGCTGCGGCCGCACGGCGCGATGCTGGCCGTCGCCGCCGGCGCCGAGTGGCTGGAGACGGTGTTCCGGTTCGGCACGGAGCTGTTCGTCGCCGCGATCAACGGGCCGGAGCAGACCGTACTCAGCGGCACCGCCGCGGCCGTCGCCGAGGCCGAGCGGGCGCTGCTGGAGCGAGGCATCCGGGTGTCGCGGGTGCCGACCTACGACACCCCCGGCCATTCGCCGCTGCTGGCACCGATCCTGGCGCCGTTCCGCGACGCCCTGGCCCCGATCCGCCTGCAGCCGCCGGGGATCGAGATGATCTCGACGGTCACCGGGCGCCGCGCGGGAGATGAGATCGCCACCGCCGGCTACTGGGTCGACATGGTCGAGCGGCCGGTGCGGTTCCGCCAGGCGCTCGACACGATCGCCAGGGACGGCGTGACCTTCCTCGAGGTCGGGCCGGGCAAGGCCCTGTCCAACCTGGCCAAGGCGGCCTCGGGCGACTGGATTCGGGCGATCTCCTCGCTCTGCGACGGCCCCGGCGGCGACGAGGATCCGGAGCCCGACGGCCTGGCCCATGCCTGCGCCCGACTGTACTGCGCCGGCCATTCGCCGGAGTGGTCGCGCCTCTATGGCACCCCGCCCTCCCCCGTCGAGGCGCCGACCACCGCCTTTGACCTGAAGCATATCGAGCTGCCGGCGGTGGAACTGCAGTCGCGCGGCGATCATCCGCAGCCGGTGCGGACCGCCCCGGACCACGGCAAGGAGACGGATGCGGCTGCCGCCTCGGTGACCGCACCGGCCGCCGACACGCTGGCCGCGGTCATCGACATCGTCCGTCCCGTCCTCGGCGACGCGGCCGATGGGGATGCCGATGCGGCCCTGGTGACCCTCGGCCTCGACTCGCTGGCGCTGACCGCGATCCGCGGCCGCCTGCAGCAGGCCTTCGGGCGGGCCGTCCCCATGGCCTGGTTCGCCGCCGGCGCCTCGCTGCGCAGCATCGCCGCCTTCTATTCGCAGGACGAACCGGCCGGGCCGGCGCCGGTCCGGGCCGCGCCCGAGCCGGTGGAGACGGCCGTCACGCCGATGCGGTCGACGGGCCGCGCCGACCATGTGCTCACGCTCCGGGATGGCCACGGCCTCCTGGTGGCGCTGATCCACCCGGTCGGCGGCGACGTGTTGTGCTACCGCAAGCTGGCGGAGGCCTGGCCCGGCGACGCCCGGATCCTCGGCATCCGGCACCCCGAGGCTGAGACCGGCGATGTCCGGTACCGGCCGCTGGCCGAACTGGCGGCGCTGTACCGCCGGGCCGTGCTCGATGCCGCCGGCAGGGTCCCGGACATCGTCGGCGGCTGGTCCTTCGGCGGAGCCGTCGCCCAGGAGATGGCGGCCCAGTGGGAAGAGGAAGGCACTCCGATCACCGCGCTTCTGGCCATCGACAGCCCCTTGCCGGATGGTGCCTACGCCCGCCGGCTCCGCCGCCTGGTCGACGGCGCCGGCGGGGGCGAGGATGACGGCCTCCTGGACCGGATGATCGCCGATCCCGGCTTCGAGGCGGTCTTCGACGAGCAGCACGGCCTGGGCCGGCTTCGCGCCATCGCTGATGCCGACACCGTGGAGCGCGTGCTGCGGATCCATGCGGCGAATGCCGCCGCGCTGGCCGGATATCGGCCGAGGCCCATTCGTGCGCCCCTCAGCTACGCGCTCGCCCTGCGTGGCGGGAACGCCCGGTCCTCCGAGGAGGCCGCGGAGTCCCTGGCCATACTCTCCAGCGGGCCGCCGCGGGTCCTGGGCATCGACGGCGACCATTTCTCGATCATGCGATCCCCGGCGGTCGAGGCCGTGGCCGGCTTCCTCGGCGCGGCGGCGAGGCGGACCGCGCCGCCCGTGCTCCTGGTGGCCGAGTGACCCGAGAGGACGGATAAATGGAAGCGTTCCAGAATGTGGCGGCGCCTCGTCTCAGATTTGGCGGGCTCGACGCCGACCTGACGGATGAGGAATGCGACCTCCAGCGGAAGATCCGGCGCTTCGCGGTCGGCGTGATGCGCCCGACCGCCGCCCGACTGGACCCGATGGCCGCAGCGGATGTGATCGGCCGGGATTCCCCGCTCTGGGACTATCTGGCCCGCTTCGACGATCTCGGCATCAACCCGTCCTGGCTGGCGACGCTCGGGCCGGATCGCCGCAAGCGCATTCTGCCGCTCGTGTTCGAGGAGCTCGCCTATGGCGACGCCGGGCTTGCCGTCGCGGCCTTCACCGCGAAGATGGCGGCGGCAACGGCCGCGGCCACCGGCGACCCGGAGCTGATCGAGCGGTTCGGCGCGCTGCGCGGATGCTGGATCGCGATCCTGGCGGACCGGGGATCCGATGCCATCGACCATGCCGGGTTCGAGCTGGCGAAGGGCACCCGGCAACCGGAAGGCAGCCTGCGCGCCCTGGTGCGCGGGTCGGAGGTGATCCTGAACGGCGTGTCCTCCGACTGGATCTCCTGCGCCCCGATCGCCGAATGCGCCCTGATCCATTGCCCTGCCGATTATGGCGGCGGCATCGCGCGGCCGGATGGCGGCGTGTCCGGCATCGCCCTGCTGGTCCCGTTCGACCTGCCGGGGGTCGAGCGCGGGCCGCCTGTCGAGAAGATCGGCCAGCGCACGCTGCCGACCGGGAATGTCCGGTTCAGCGACGTCCGTGTCCCGGCCCGCTACATCGTCCGGGGCCAGGACGGGTTCTATCCCTCCTTCGCCGCCACGCACACCTCCGGGGCGATGAACGTCGCCGCCATCGCCGGCGGCGTCGCCAAAGCCGCGTTCGACTGCGCCCTGCGCTATGCCCGGTCGCGCGAGCAGGGCGGCGCCAGGCTGATCGCGCATCAGCATGTCAGATGGCGGCTGTGGGAGATGTGGCGGAAGCTCGAGATCTGCCGCGCCTCCGTCCGCCGCGGCGTCGCCTACAATGTCTCGCCGGAAGCGCCGCATCTTCTCGCTTCGATCACCGCCAAGACCACGGCGACGCAGACCGCGTTCGAGGTGGCGATGGAGGCGATCCAGATCTTCGGCGCCAACGGGCTGTCGCGGGACCACATCGTCGAGCGGCTGCTGCGCGACATCACCGTCTGCCTGATCCAGGGCGGCGAGAATCATTCCCTCGGCCTGCAGGGCGGGAACTGGCTGCTGCACTCCCTGGGGGACGAGGGGATGGAGAGTCCGGTGATCGACCAGGCCGCTGACGAGGCCAACGCCTGACGGCGAGAAGTCGCTTCAGCTTTGGATCGAACGATGCCGCCATTCCACCAGAATGTCAGCCCAGGGACTTCCTGGCGGGCTAGACATGGCTCAGATGCGCCGCAGGGAGCCATCGCGTCGGCGTCTCCATACCGGACATAGCGCGAAGCCGGCGGATCCGAGCATTTGCGGGCTGCCGGAGGCAGGATGAGGGTGCGAATAACCAGACGCAGTCCAACTCCCCCAAAGCGGGCGAACGGACTCGGCCAAGCTCCGGTGCGCCGCGCGGAATATCTCGGCTCCGCGCCCACCATGCGTGCGGCGTTCCTTCATCTTCGTCCTGTTCATCACCCCATTCCATCCGTTCTTCAGCAGGCGCCGCCGGCAGCTCGGCCGTCTTCCGGTCGAAGCCTCCGCACCGAACATCCGCGCCGCGCCGCAGGCTTTGAACCGCGTGGCCGGATGGAGCGGCTGAACCAGGCAGGCTCAGTGCGTCAGGGAACGGTCGAACAGGTTCGTCATCTCGGAGATCCGGCCCTCGACGAAACATTTCAGGTTGCGGCAGAAGATCTCCGTGATCTTGCCGTTCTCGCCGGTCGCGGTGCTGGCCGAATGCGGGCTAACCAACACGTTCGGCATGTCCCACAGCGGGCTGGATGGCGGAAGGGGCTCGACCGTGAAGACGTCGAGGGCGGCGAAGGCGATATGGCCGGTCCGCAGGGCGTCGGTCATCGCCTGCTCGTCGATGACCTGGCCGCGGGCGATGTTCACCAGGACCACCCCGGGCTTCATGGCGGCGATGGCGGCGCGGTCGATCATGCCCTCGGTCTCGGCCGTGTGCGGGATGATGAGGACCAGCGCATCGGCTTCGCCCAGCATCCGGTGCAGGTCGTCGCTCGGGAACAGCGCGTCGACTCCGAGCTCCGCGGCGGTCCGCTTCGATCCCGGCCGGGCCAGCGCCACCACCCGCATGTCGAAGGCCTTGCCGATCTGGATGACCCGACGGCCCACCTCGCCGACACCGACGACGGCAAGGGTCTTGCCGGCCAGCTCCTCGCCGCAGAAGCGGTCCCAATGGCGGCGCTTCTGCTCCGCCTGGACGTGCAGGTGCCGCTTCCAATGGCCGATCAGCGAGTGAAAGACGAATTCGGTCAGCGGGCCGGCATGCACGCCCTTGGCCGTGGTCAGCACGATCGCCGAGTCCTTGAGACCGAGGCGCGCGACACGGTTTCCGATGCCCGAGCTGGTCGCCTGGATCCATTTCACCCTGGGCGCCAGCGAGAGGCCCGGGGATCCGTCCGACGCGTCCGGGGGGAAGTCCCACAGGATGTCGGCCTTCGCCAGATGCCGACGCCAGCGCGCCTCCTGCTCCTCGTTGCGCCGGAACCCGGCCGGGCCGTTGTGGTCCGCCACATATCGGGTCGGCGGCAGAAGGTCCGGCTCATAGATGACATCCACCCGGTCGGAGGCGACGGCGCGGATGCGCGCGACGTGCTCCTCCTCGAGCGGGCTGGCGATGAGCACATTCAACCGATCGGTATTACGGTCCATCGCTGCACCATCCTGTCGTTCAGAGCTTCGGCGCCCTCGCAGCCACAGGCCGGCGCCGCATCGGGAAAATTCGGTCAGCCGGTCTGGTTACGGGCCCGCGCTGGCGACACGGCCTCGTCGGGCCGGTCGGCGGCCTCGCGCTGGCTGAGAAACTCGAACAGCACGCGCCCCGCGCTCTCATTGTGGTCGCGCAGAATGCTTTCGGCGTACCGGCTGTCGCCGGCGACGATCGCCTCCACGATCGGGCGATGCGTGGCGATGATGTCCTCAGGGCTCGGCATCAACCGGTCGCTCCAGATGATGTAGAGCCTGATCTGCTGCTCGATCAGCCGGTACTGCTCTGCCAGCCGGCGGTGCCCGGCCAGAGAGATGATGAGCTTGTGCAGCCCCAGGTCGCGGTCGACGATCGCGACCTCGTCGCCCGTCTCGCAGGCTGCGACCAGCGCGTCAAACTGCCGGTGAAGCTGGTCCTTCTTCTTTGAATCCAGATTTTCGGTGAGCAACCGGGCGCCCAGCGCCTCGAGGCTGCCGCGCAGCGTGTAGAGCTCCCAGGCATCCACGCTGCTCAGGCTCGTCACCGACCAGCCGGTATAGGGCAGCTGGACGACCAGCCCCTCATTGGCGAGCTGGTGCAGGGCCGTGCGGATGGTGCTGCGGGAGAGGCCGAGGGCTTCCGACAACCGCATCTCGGTGAGCCGGCCGCCTGGAGGGACCCCTCCCCCCACCACATGATTGCGCAGCGCCTCGGTCGCCTCGACCTCCGCGCTCTTCTTCCGGATCGGCCTCAATTCCACCATCGGCCCCGTCTAGCAGCAAAATTAATTGTCGACAATCGAGAATGTTTGCGAGATGAATCGGGTCAGGGAGGCATCCGAGGCGGCCGCGCCATCTCCTCAGAACAAGCAAGCGGGCGGCGCCGACGAGCGAACAGACTGGCGGCATCGACTCATGAAACGGGCGCTCAGGCCGGTTCTCGGAGGGCTGCGTGATCTGCACGGACCCGTGCCGTCCGCGGTCCGTGGCGATGCCCCTGGGCAGCGGGTCACCGCGGCATGATGCTCGATCGACCGATCCCCTCGCTGGACAGCGGCTCGCCGCAGCCCGGACCGGAGCCACGGCGCAAGCTGCTCGAGGTCCGCGATCTCGCGGCGAAGTTCCATACGGTCGACGGCGTCGTGAACGCCTTGAACGGCATCTCCTATTCCGTCGATCGGGGCGAGTGCCTGGCCATTGTCGGGGAGAGCGGCAGCGGCAAATCCGTCGGCGTGCTCTCGATCCTGCGGCTGATCCCCTCGCCTCCCGGGCGGATCACCGGCGGCAGCATCCATTTCAGGGGGACGGACCTGCTGACGCTCGACGACCGTGCGCTGCGGGAGATCCGCGGCCGGTCCATCGCCATGATCTTCCAGGACCCGATGACCTCGCTCAACCCCGTCATGCGGATCGGGACGCAGATCATCGAGAGCCTCTCGGCGCATGAGCGGCTGACACGCCGGCAGGCGCGGGCGAAGGCGGCGGATCTGCTGGCCATGGTCGGGATCCCGAGGCCGGCGGAGCGGCTCGGCGACTATCCGCATCAGTTCTCCGGCGGCATGCGCCAGCGAGTGATGATCGCCATGGCGCTGTCATGCTCGCCGCAGCTGATCATCGCGGACGAGCCGACGACGGCCCTCGACGTCACCATCCAGGCGCAGATCGTCGAGCTGGTGAAGACGCTCCAGGCGGAGCTCGGCACCGCCGTCATCTGGATCTCCCACGACCTCGGCGTCGTCGCCCGGCTCGCCGACAGGGTGGCCGTCATGTATGCCGGGCACATCGTCGAGCAGGCGCCCGTCGACGAGCTCTATGCCCGGCCGGCCCATCCCTACACCATCGGCCTGCTGGAGTCGCTGCCGCGCCTGGATGCCGGCGGCACGAGGAAGCTGCAGGCGATCGGCGGGCTGCCCCCGACCTTGCTGGGCGATCTGCGCGGCTGCCCGTTCGTGCCCCGCTGCCGTTTCGCGACCGATCTCTGCCGGCAGCAGAACCCGGTCCTCGCCGAAGCGGTGCCCGGCCATGCGGTGGCGTGCTGGCACCACCGGCTGGCGCAGTAGGACACGGCCCATGAACAGCGAGATTATGGTCCGCGTCAAAGATCTGAAGATGCATTTCCCGATCCGGTCCGGCGTCTTCAACCGCACCACCGGCGCGGTCAGGGCGGTGGACGGCCTGACCTTCGACATCGCGAAGGGGGAAACCCTCGGCCTGGTCGGGGAGAGCGGCTGCGGCAAGACCACGGCCGGGCGCGCCATCCTCCACCTCTACCGGCCAACTGGCGGAAAGGTCGAGTTCCGCGGGACCGACCTCGCCAAGCAGGGACCGGAGGATGTGCGGCGCGCCAGGCGGCACATGCAGATGATCTTCCAGGACCCCTATGCCTCGCTCAACCCCCAGATGCGGGTCGCGGAAATCATCGCCCGGCCGCTGCGGGTCCACGGCCTCGTCAGGAACGTCAGGGAGGAGCGCGCGCTCGTCGCCGAGCTGATGCAGAAGGTCGGGCTCCACCCGTCGGTTCGCGATCGCTATCCGCACGAGTTCTCCGGCGGGCAGCGGCAGCGGATCGGCATTGCCAGGGCGCTCGCCACCTCGCCCGACTTCATCGTCTGCGACGAGCCGATCTCGGCGCTCGACGTCTCGATCCAGGCCCAGATCGTCACCCTGCTGGAGCGCCTGCGCGAGGAACTGGGCCTGACCTACCTGTTCATCGCGCACGACCTCAGCATGGTGCGCTACATCTCCACCCGCGTCGGGGTGATGTATCTCGGCAAGATGATGGAGCTGACGTCGAGCGACGAGCTCTACGAAAACCCGCTTCATCCCTACACCAGGGCCTTGCTGTCGGCGATCCCGATCCCCGACCCGCCGCTGGAGCGGCAGAGGCAGCGCATGCTGCTGCAGGGCGGCCTGCCGAGCCCGGCGAACCCGCCGGCCGGATGCCGCTTCAGCTCGCGCTGCCCGATGGCGACGGACCATTGCCGGGCCGTCGAGCCGCAGTTCCGTGAAACCACCAGGGGGCATTGGGTTGCGTGCCATCTTGCCTGACGGCGGCGCCCGGGCGGCCGGCCCCGTGACGGAAGCGTGAGGGGCCCATGCGCTACGTGATCCGGCGGCTCCTCCAATCCGTCATCGTCGTGTTCGGCGTCAGCGTGGTGGCGTTCGGCATGCTGTTCATGACCGGCGATCCCACCGAAGTGATCCTCCGCGACGCCGCCGACCACATGACCGTCGAGCAGATCCAGGACTTCCGGGTCAAGATGGGCTTCGACCGGCCGTGGTACGTCCAGTATCTCAGCTTCGTCGGCAACGCCCTGCAGGGCGACTTCGGCTACTCCTTCATCCGCCACCAGCCGGCCTATGAGGTGATCACCGACAAGTTGCCGGCGACGATCAAGCTGGCGTCCTTCGCCTTCGTCCTGTCGCTGCTGGTGTCGATCCCGCTCGGCGTCCTGTCCGCGATCCGGGTGCACCGGCCGATCGATCATATCGCCACGGTGCTGGCCCTGATCGGCCAGTCGATCCCCAGCTTCTGGCTCGGCATCCTTCTGATCCTGCTGTTTGGCGTCCATCTCAAATGGCTGCCGATCTCCGGCAGCGGCACCTGGCAGCATCTGATCATGCCTGGGATCTCCCTGGCGGCGTTTCCCATTGCCCGCAACATGCGGCTGACGCGCTCGTCGATGCTCGACTTCATGCGGCGCGATTTCGTTCGCACGGCCCGCGCCAAGGGGATCACGGAAAACCGCGTCGTCACCGCGCATGTGCTGCGCAACTCGCTGCTGCCGATCGTGACGGCGATCGGGCTCGAGCTCGGCTTCCTGCTGGGCGGGTCGGTCATCATCGAGACGATCTTCGGCTGGCCGGGCGTCGGCCGCGAGATCGTCTCGGCGATCGGGTCGAAGGACTTCTATGTGGTCCAGGCCGGCGTCGTCATGCTGGCGCTGATCTTCGCCGCGGTGAACCTGCTGGTGGACCTCGCCTACTCCTGGATCGACCCGCGCATCCGGCACAGCTCATGACCCTCTTCGACCTTCCTCCCCAGAGCGATGCCGGCGATGTGCCCGCAACATCGGCCGTGCCTGAACCCGCCACGGCCGGGCGCCTGTGGCGGAACCGGATGCTGGTGCGGCTGTTCCGCAGCAAGGCGGCCCTCGTCAGCGTCGTCATCCTTCTGCTCGTCCTGCTGGCAGCCATCGCGGCGCCCTGGCTGGCGCCGAACGATCCCTTCGCCATCAAGCTGATCCAGCGCCTGAAGCCGCCCGGCTATACCAACAGCGCCGGCATCACCTTCTGGCTGGGCACGGATTCGCTCGGCCGCGACGTGTTCAGCCGCCTCATCTATGGCGCCCGCGTCTCCCTTGTCGTCGGGCTGGCCGCGGTGGCCATCTCCGGCACGATCGGGCTGCTGGTCGGGCTGCTGTCCGGATATTTCGGCGGCTGGGTCGACGACCTGTTCATGCGGCTGTGCGACATCCAGCTGTCCTTTCCGACGATCCTGCTGGCCCTCACCATCATGGCCGTGCTGGGCTCCGGCCTCGACAAGCTGATCCTGGTGCTGGGACTGACCGGATGGGTCCAGTACGGGCGCATCGTCCGCAGCCAGGTGCTGACCATCAAGACCGACGAATTCGTGCTCGCGGCCCATGCCACGGGCGAGCGGCAGTGGCGCATCCTGTTCCAGCACATCCTGCCGAATGTCTGGAGCCCGGTGATCGTGATCGCGAGCTTCACCGTCGCCAGCAACATCGTATCCGAGGCGTCCCTCAGCTTTCTCGGCGTCGGCGTGCCGCCGAGCGTCCCGAGCTGGGGCACCATGCTGGCCGACGGGCGGGAATATGTCGGCGTCGCCGACTGGCTGACTCTTCCGGCGGGCGCGGCGATTTCGCTGACCGTCCTGTCGATCAATATTCTCGGTGACTGGCTGCGGGACTATCTCGATCCACGGCTGAAGAATATCGGCTGAGGCGGAACCGTATAGACAAACGCGAATACTGGACGAGCCGTCCGAGGAGTGAAGCCGTGATGGGGCCAAGTCTGTTGAGGCGCTCCCTGTTCGCTTTGGGCCTGCTGGCGGGCATTGCCGCCGGAACGTCCGCCCTGGCGGACCAGAAGCCGATCGTCGTCCTGCTGCCGGCGGAACCGATCGGTCTCGACCCGATGTTCTCGACATCGAGCGCCGATATCACGCTGTCGATCAACGACACGCTGTTCAAGCTCGACAATGACGGCAAGATCATCCCCGCCGTGGCGGAGTCGATCCGGATGATCGATCCGCTCACCTGGGAGATCAGGCTTCGCCCCGGTCTGGTGTTCCAGGATGACGAGCCGGCCAATGCCGACGCGGTCGTCTTCACCTTCGATCGCGCGAAGAAACTGTTCGCGGCCGGCCAGGGCGACCTGAACTTCGCGATGGGCGCCCTGAAATACGACCGGGTGGAGAAGGTCGACGACCTGACGGTCCGGCTGGTGATGAAGGAGCCGGATCCGATCGTGACCTCGCACCTGGTCAACCCGGAATTCTCCATCCTGCCGCCGAAATACTATTCGGAGAATCCGCCCGAGAAGGTGGCCTTCGCGCCGGTCGGGCTGGGCGGCTACCGGTTCGTCTCCTACGAACCCGGCGCCGGGCTGGTGCTGAAGGCGTTCGACAAGTATTGGCAGGGCAAGCCGCCGGTCGACGACGTCATCGTCAAGGCCGTGCCCGAGGTGGCGACGCGGGTCAGCGAGATGAAGGCCGGGTCGGCCGACCTGATGACCGGGGTGCCGGCCGACCTCAAGGCGGACCTGGAGGGAGACGGCGTCACGGTCGTGACCGCGGCGAGCTATCTTCGCCAGTTCATCAACATCAAGCAGGGCCGCCACCCGGCGCTGGCCGATATGCGCGTGCGGCAGGCGCTGAACTATGCTGCGGATTGCGGCGAGATCGCCACGGAGCTGCTGGGCGGCTTGGTGAAATGCCGGATCGACCTCGTGAATCCGCCCAATGACGACCCCGGCCTCAAGCCCTATCCCTACGACCCGGAAAAGGCCAAGGCGCTGCTCGACGAGGCGGGCTGGGTGCCGGGGCCGGACGGGGTCCGGGCCAAGGACGGTGTCCGCCTCTCGCTCAACTTCGACACCACGGCCGGCTTCTACCTGATGGACAAGGAGACCGCCCAGGTCCTGGCCGACGACTGGAAGGCGGTGGGCATCGAGATCAAGGATCTGAAGGTGATCGACGCCTCGGTCAGCGCGCAGATGCGCGCCAACCAGGGCGCAGGTTTCCGGGATCTCATGAACTCCGGCTCGGGCCCCGACTATACCTGCCAGGGCGACCTGCTGCTCGTGCACAAGGAGTCCGGCTCCAACCGCATGAGCTGGGTCGACGACAAGTTCGAGCAGATGTTCAAGGCGTTCCGGCAGGAGTTCGACCCGTCGAAATGGCCGGAGATGTGCCGCGCCGCCCAGGCCTATGTCGCCGAACAGGCGCCCGTGGTGTGGCTGTTCAACGCGCCCTCGCTCTACGGCGTGTCCAAGCGCCTGACATTCCATCCCCGGGCGGATGGGCGGCTCTATCTCGGCTCGGTCCTGCAAGGGGAGCAGGAGTAGAGCGCGAGCAACGACAAAAAGAGACAACAGGAGGAAAAACCATGATGCCGATGCGTGCCATTCGCATTCCGATCCTGCTGCTCGGGCTGGCGTTCGGGGCTGCCGCAGGCGCCCCGGCCTTCGCCGAGAGCAAGCCGGCCGTGTTCCTCAGTGACGCGGAGCCGGTCAGCCTCGACCCGATGTTCACGCAGTCCGACGCCAACGTCATCCTGTCGATCCACGAGACGCTGTTCCGTCTCGACAACGAGGGCAAGGTCGTCCCGGCGGTCGCGGAATCGATCCGGATGCTCGACCCGCTGAACTGGGAGATCAAGATCCGGCCGAACTTGGTCTTCCACAATGGCGAGCCGATCAACGCCGACGCCGTCATCTTCACCTTCGCGCGGGCGAAGAAGCTGTTCGCCGCCGGCCAGGGGGACCTGACCTTCGCGCTCGGCGCCCTGAAATACGATCACGTGGAGAAGGTCGACGACCTGACCGTCCGGCTGGTGATGACCGAGCCCGACCCGATCATCACCTCGCACATGGTCAATCCGGAGCTGTCGATCCTGCCGCCGAAATACTATTCCGAGAACCCGCCGGAGAAGGTGGCCTTCGCGCCGGTCGGGGCGGGCGGGTACCAGTTCGCGTCCTACAAGCCCGGCGAGGGGCTGATCCTGAAGGCGTTCGACAGATACCGGCTCGGCAAGCCGCCGGTCGACGAGGTCGTCGTCAAGGCGGTGCCGGAGGTTGCGACCCGCATCAGCGAACTGAAGGCCGGGACCGCCGACCTGATGGTCGGCGTCCCCGCCGACCTGAAATCCGACCTGGAGGGCGCGGGCGTCAACGTGATCGTGGCGCCGAGCTATCGCCGCCTGTTCGTCGCCATCAAGCAGGGCCGCCACCCGGCCTTGGCCGACGCCCGGGTCCGCCAGGCGATGAACTATGCCGTCAACTGCGACGAGATCGCGACCGCCCTCCTCGGCGGGATGGCCAAATGCTCGATCGATCTCGTCAACGTGCCCAACCAGGACCCCGGCCTGAAGCCCTACGCCTTCGATCCGGACAAGGCCGGGCAGCTTCTCGACGCGGCCGGCTGGGTGCTCGGGCCTGACGGCGTCCGGGTCAAGGACGGCACGCGGCTATCGCTGAATTTCGACACCACCGACGGCTCCTACCTCATGGACAAGGAGATCGCGCAGGTGCTGGCCGACTACTGGAAGGCGGTCGGGATCGAGATCAAGGACCTGCGGGTCATCGACAGCTCGGTCAGCTCGCAGATGCGGGCCAAGCAGGGCGCCGGCTACCGGGACCTGATGAACAGCTCGTCGGGGCCGGACTATACCTGCCAGGGCGACCTGCTGCTGGTGCAGAAGGATTCCGGGTCGAATCGCATGAGTTGGGTCGACGACACATTCGAGGCCATGTTCAAGGCGTTCAACCAGGAATTCGACCAGTCGAAGTGGCAGAAGATGTGCAACGATGCCCAGGCCTATGTCGCCGGGCAGGCGCCGGTGATCTGGCTGTTCACGGAACCGACGCTGTACGGCGTGTCGAAGCGCCTGTCATACGAGGCGCGGCCCGATGGCCGGGTCTATCTCAACCTGGTCCTGAAAGGCGCCAC
>NZ_JANX01000126.1 GCF_000767795.1 Inquilinus limosus MP06
GTGCCGCCCTCGGCCTCGACGCAGCGGCCCAGCAGGTCGAAATGGGCGTTCAGCATCGCCGCCACCTCGGCCGCCGGCATCCGCTCGGCCGTGGCGGTGAAGCTGACGATGTCGGTGAACATCACCGTCACCACCCGCTCGGTGGAAATCACGGCGCCGCCGCTGCGCAGCAGGCGGCGGACCAGCGATTTCGGCACATAGGTCTCCAGCCAGCGCAGCCCGGTCAGCATGGTGTTGTAGGCACGCGCCTGCTCGTTCAGCTCGGAGAACAGGCTGCCGGGCAGGGGGCGCAGCGCGGCGAAGTCGAGCGAGCCGACGGCGCGCACCTCCCGTGCCATGGCGCCGACCGGGCGAGCGATGGCGCGGCTGACGAGGATCGCGACCAGGATGGCGATCGCCAGCACGGCCAGCCCCGCCAGTGCGGCGCGCAGCAGGTCGTCGGTCGGCTTGTCCAGCGCCGCCACCGGCACCTCGACGCCGACGATCAGCGGCGCCGGGGCATAGCCCGGAACGGTCCGGGTCAGGACGACGCGGCCGTCGTCGCCCCGCCGCACGACGCGGGCTTCCAGGTTGGCCTCGCCGACCGTCTCGGCCTCGCCGTCGGTCCACAGCGCGGCTAGGAACGGGTCGCCGACCTCGTCCAGCCGGGGCAGGGGATGCCCCGCCGACAGTGCCGGGCGCTGCGTCGCCATCGCCGGATGGGCCAGCACGCGGTCACGGCCGTACAGGATGAAGGGCGTGGTGCCGGGGTTGGTCTCGGCGATCGTCCGCAGGTGGTCGGACAGCGCGTCGACCGTGATCGTCGCCCGCAGCACTCCGGCGAAGCGGCCCTCGGCCTGGACCGGCCGGCTGAGATTGGCGACCGAGGTGCGCATCGGCTCTGCTGCCACGTAGTAGACCGGGCCCCAGGCGGCCTCGCCGCTGCCGCGTGCGGCCTCGATCTCCTGCCGCTCCTGGTCGGTGTGGATCGTGTCGGCGAAGGTGAAGGCTCCGTGCGGGCCCTGGGTGACGCCGCGGATCGTGCCGTCGGGCGCGGTCAGGGACAGGACGCGGACCTGCGGCGTGCCGGCCAGGGCGCCGGTCAGCAGCCGGTCCAGCGCCGCGCCGTCCGCCGGGTCGGTGCGGCCGGAGGCGATCTCCCGCGCCAGGAAGGCCAGCTGGTCCTCGACCGGGGTGAAGCGGTCGCCGATCCGGGCCTGGACGGAATCGAGCCCCAGCTGCGCCGCTCGGGCCAGCAGGTCGCGGGTGGTGCCGGCGGTCATGAACCAGAACACCGCGAGCACGTCGATCGTGGTCAGCGCCACCAGCCCGGCCATGACCACGGCCAAGGTGCCGGACAGGGGAATGGTGCGGCGCCGGGTGCCGCTCACCTGCCGGTCCGTCTCAACCCCTGCCGCCAACCCGTCGCCTCCTCGCGCTGGCGGCACCTTACACCACGTCGACGGAATTCCTCCGCGGCGTGTTCTTCAGAGAATGACCGACGCTCCGACCTATATCGGCACCGCCGGCTGGAGCGTGCCGTCGCGCTATGCCGACCGCTTCCCGGCCGACGGCACGCATCTCGAGCGCTACGCGCAAAGGCTGAACGCGGCCGAGATCAACACCTCCTTCTACCGCCCGCATCGCCGCGCCACCTATGAGCGCTGGGCGGCCAGCGTGCCGGCGGATTTTCGCTTCGCGGTGAAGGTGCCGCGGACGGTGACGCATGAGCAGCGGCTGCGGGAGTGCGGCGACCTGCTGGACCGCTTCGCCGATGAGGTGACGGGGCTGGGGCCGAAGCTGGGTGTGCTGCTGGTGCAGCTGCCGCCGAGCCTGAGGTTCGAGGCGGACATCGTGGAGGGGTTCTTCGCGGAGCTGCGCCGCCGGACCGAGGCACCGCTGGCCTGCGAGCCGCGCCATGCCACGTGGTTCGGGCTGGAGGCGAAGGAGCTGCTGGAGCGGCTGCGGGTCGCCCGCGTCGCCGCCGATCCGGTCCGGGCGCCCGGGGCAGGGGAGCCGGGCGGGTGGACGGGGCTGGTCTATTACCGGCTGCACGGCTCGCCGCGGATCTACTATTCCGATTATGACGAGGCCGTGCTGGCCGGGGTGCGGCAGAGGCTGGAGCGGCACCGGGCGGCGGGCGTTCCGGCCTGGTGCATCTTCGACAACACCGCCGCCTTCGCCGCTCTCGGCAACGCCCTCACGGTTGCGGGCCTGTAGACGCATCGGCCACCAGCGGTCCGACCGGGCTCGCCTTGGCCGGCTGGATCTCCTCCGCCTCCACCAGGTAGCGGTAGGGTCCCCGGGTCGTGGCGTCGAAGGGCCAGCAGGTGGCCAGCACCAGGTTACGGCCGGGCGCGCGCGGGTCGATGCCGGAGACGTCCCACAGCGCCACCCGCGTGCCGGTCACCTTGAAGGCGACGCGGCGGCCGTCGCGCCGGGTGACGTCGATCTCGTCGCCCACCTGCACGTCGCGCAGCACCCGGAAATGGGTGTCGCGATGGGCGGCGTAGACCGCGGTGCCGGGGTCGCCGGCCTCCGGCGTGTCCGCCACATGGCCGGGGCCGAAGGCCAGGGCCTGGCCGCTGGCGCCGGCCAGGGCGATGGCGCTCTCGCCCAGCCGCGGCAGGTCGATCCGCGCCACCGGCCATGTGTCGGCCCAGGGCCACGGCTTGACCGACCGGCCGGTCTCCAGCGTCGCGACGAAGGCGCGGTCCAGCAGGATCTGGGCCAGCTGCGCCTTGGCGTGGATCCAGACGCCCTGGCCGGCCAGGACCAGGCCGCCGAGGACCAGAAGGAGGGCAGCCGCTTTCCACAGCCGCAGGCCGGCTCTCTCCCCCTCACCCGCCCGCCGCGAGCGGCGGGCCCCTCTCTCTCCCCGAGGAGAGGGACTCTGAGCCACGGCCTCATTCACCTCTCCTTGGGGAGAGGTCGAAATCGCGTCGGCGATTTCGGGTGAAGGGGCGGTTCCGATCCAACCCACGAGGACGCTCATGCCCGGCCTCCCACCGTCCGACGGCTGAAGGCGAAGACCGCCAGCCCGGCCAGCAGCAGCAGGACGCCGCCCAGGATCCGCAGCTCGGCATCGGTCGCGGTCTGCGGCAGCACCACCTCCTCGACCGGCAGCGGCTTGTCCGCGGCGGCCGGGGCATCGGCGCGGGCGGCGGCGGGCAGCAGCAGGGCGGCCTCGCGGAACTCCGGCTTGGGCTTGGCCGTGCCGAACACGCTGTCAAAATCCCAGCCGGCGGGCAGGTTCAGCGGGATGTCGTTGCGGGTCAGCGGGGTGCCTTCCGGCCGGCGCGGCGTGCGGTCGACCGCGACCAGGCTGGTCAGCCGCGTCACCAGATGGTGCTGCAGCGCCAGCGCCAGGATGCGCTGGTCGGCCTGCTCCGGCCCGATCTGGCCCAGGGTCTGCGCCACCTCGGCATCAGCGATCCGGCGCCGCGCCCACAGCTTGGACAGGCCTTCGCCCTTGGCCGCCTGGGCCACCGGCAGGATGACGGCCCAGGGCTGGTCTCCGATCATGCCCTTGACCTCGATCGTGCCGGTCAGCGCGGCCAGCTTCGCTGCCAGCACCACCGGCTCGCCGCGATACAGGTCGGGCAGCGTCTCCGGCGTCGCGTCGGCGGCGCCGGCCGAGAAGCTCGCCGACAGGTTGGTGACGACCGGGCTCTCCAGCTTCTCGAACAGGCCGCGCATCCGCTCCTCCACCTGGTCGGGCGTGCCGATCTGGGTGAAGGTGCCGCGGCCCAGCTCGGCGGCGCGGCTCATCAGGAAGGTGTTGGGGGCGGAGCCGATGCCGACCATGAACACCCGCGACCGGCCGCGCATCCCGGCGATGGTGTCGAACAGCTGCTGTTCGTTGCCGATGGCGCCGTCGGTCAGGAACACCACCTGGCGCAGCCGCGGGGCGCCCTCCGTGCCGCGGTCGGTGAGGGCCGCCTTCATCGCCGGCACCATCTCGGTGCCACCCGTGGCCTCCAGGCCGGAGACGAAGCTCCTGGCGCGGCCGAGATGCTCGCTGTCGGCCGGCACCACATCCGGGAACAGCACGTCCAGCGTGTCGTCGAAGCGCACCACGTTGAAGCGGTCGACCGGCGACAGGCGGCCCAGGGCGTAGAGCAGGCTGGACTTGGCCTGGTCCATCGAGGCGCCGCCCATCGACCCGGAATTGTCGATCACGAACACCACGTCGCGCGGCCGCTTGTCCTCGGCCTGCCGCAGGGCGGGCGGGGTGACGAAGGCCAGCAGGTAGTCCTCGCCGGCGACCTTCTCGCGAAACAGCCCGACCGAGGGCGCGGCGCCGGCCGCCGGGGTCCAGCTCAGCTCGAAGTCGCGATTGGCCGGGACCGGGCCCTTCATGGTGACGACGCGGCTGTCCGGTCCCTGCATCTCGATGTCGACGGCATGGTTGGCGCTGACCACCTCGCCCAGCGGGAAGCCGGCCTGCAGCCGCACCTTCAGAGTCACCGGGTTGACCGGCGCAGCCTTGCGCGGGTCCTGCACCGGCGGGGTGATGCGGTCGCGATCGGGCACCGGGTCGGTGCTGGTCTGGCCCCAGGCGCCCTGGTCGACCGACTGGCGCACCGGCGCCGGGCTGTAGCGCGGCGCCGCCACCAGCGGCACGCGCAGCAAGAAGCGATCGCCCGACTGGTGCACGCTCTCCTGGTACTCGATCTGGATCAGCACGGTCTCGCCCGGGCCGACATTGGCGACCGAGGTCGTGAACAGGTTCGGCCGCTCCTGCTCCACCAGCCCGGCGGTCTGGCCGGCCTGCCTCGCCGCCTCATAGGTGCGGCGTGCCTCTTCGCGGGCGGCGATGTCGCCGGTGATGACGCGGTCGCCGACCACCATCTTCAGCGTGTCGACCGCGCCGTCCTCCGGCAGCGGATAGACATAGACGGCCTCGACCCACTGGTCGGTTGGGTTCTGGAACACCTGGGTGACATGGGCCCGCGCCGTCGGCCCGCTGACCGTCAGGTCGACATCGGTGCCGAGGCGCGGCGCCTCGACATAGCGGCCCTTCTCATTGGCGCGGAACAGGAGCGCGCCGGACTGCATCTCGCCCGGCGTCACCAGCGCCGGCCCGGTCTCGGCATGGGCCGCGCGCCCGCCGAAGGCGAGCGTCAGCACTGCCAGCAGCAGGGACAGCAGCAGCAGGGGCGCCGCATGCCCGAACCGGGACCGGAATGCCGGCCCCAGCCCCGCCGGTTGCTCCCTCGTCATGGACCTCATTTAACCCTCCATGGACCCCGGCCGATGCCCCATCGGCCTGGGTTTTTTGTCGGTCCGGCGGGGTTTGTCCGGCCACGGTGATGATCCGGCTTGTTCCGCAGGCGGTGGCCGGGATAGGTCTTGGTCCGCACCGGCCTGTGCGGATTGGTGCGGATTTGTCCGGAGGAGGGCGCTTTGGTCGGCTTGTCGACGCATGCGGCCGAGCACGAGCTGTCGGAGGAGCAGAGCCACGCCGTCGCCGGGTTGGTGCGGGAGGAACTGGCGCGCCGCCGCATCTCCCGCCAGTTCCTGGCCGACCAGGCGAAGATCAGCCTGTCGACGCTGGAGAAGGCCTTGTCCGGCCGCCGCCCCTTCACCCTGGCGACGCTGATCCGGCTGGAGGAGGCGCTGGGCGTCAAGCTGCGCCAAGCCGAGCCGCGGGCCGCCGCCCCCGTCGTCGCCGCGCCGGCGGCCTTGCCGGTCGGGGTGGCCGCGGCCGATCTCGGGTCCTATGCCCGGCCGGCCGTGTCCTGGATCGAGGGCGTCTACCTGACGCTGCGGCCGTCCTTCGGCGACCGCCGGGCGATCTACGCCTATCGCACCGAGATCCACTGGGATGATGCCGGGTCGCGCCTGGCGTTCCGGGAGTCCGAGCGGGTCGACGCGGCCTTCACCCAGCACGGCGTCGTGTCGGTGCCGAACCAGTCCGGCCACATCTATCTGGTGACCAACACCCACGGCCAGTACCGGATGGCGATCCTCGGCCGGCCGACCATCACCGGCGAGATGCACGGCATCCTGACCACGCTGCAGGCCGGCCCCGGATCGCAGCTGACGCCGGTGGCGTCGCCAATCGTGCTGGTACCGATGGCGGCGGCGGGTGCCGCGGCGGAGTTCGGCCGCATCGGGCCGGACCAGCCCTGCCATCCCCGCTACCGCGACATCCTGCGGCGGACGGTGGAGGAACCCTTCGCCCGCTTCTTGCCGGTGACGGCGGAATAGCCCTCCGGCGTTTGCCGCCCCGGCCCCGCGGCCTATCATCCCCGGATCGGCGCCCGAGTCTTTTACGGCGATCCGCGGGCGCGGGAACTCGGGGCCGAGATGCGCTTTCACGCCGACCTGCACGTCCATTCCAAGCATTCGCGGGCGACCAGCCGCGACCTGGACCTGGAGCATCTGGCGCATTGGGCGGCGCGCAAGGGCATCGGCGTGGTCGGCACCGGCGATTGCGTGCACCCGGTCTGGCTGGCCGAGCTGAAGGACAAGCTGGTGCCGGACACGCCGGGCCTGTTCCGGCTGCGGCCGGACATCGAGGCCGCGGTGATGGCGACCTTGCCGGCGCCGTGCCGGACCCCGGTGCGCTTCATGCTGTCGACCGAGATCTCGACCATCTACAAGAAGGGCGACCGCACCCGGAAGATCCACCACCTGATCTACGGGCCGGATTTCGACACGATCGACCGGCTGCAGGCCAGCCTGGCGCGGATCGGCAATATCGCCTCCGACGGGCGGCCGATCCTCGGCCTCGATTCCCGCGACCTGCTGGAGATCACGCTCGCCTCCGGGCCGGGCGCCTATCTGGTGCCGGCCCATATCTGGACGCCGTGGTTCGCGGCGCTGGGGTCGCAGTCGGGCTTCGATTCCATCGCCGAATGCTACGGCGACCTAGCGGACCACATCTTCGCGGTGGAGACCGGCCTGTCCTCCGACCCGGCGATGAACTGGCGGATCTCCTTCCTCGACCGCTACCGCCTGACCTCGAATTCCGACGCGCATTCGCCGGGCAAGCTGGGGCGCGAGGCCACCGCCTTCGACTGCGACCCGGACTACCACGCCATCCGCCGGGCGCTGGAGACCGGCGAGGGCTATGTCGGCACCGTCGAGTTCTTCCCGGAGGAGGGCAAGTACCACGCCGACGGCCACCGCAAATGCGATGTCCGGCTGAGCCCGCAGGAGACGCTGGCGCTGGACGGCCGCTGCCCGGTCTGCGGCCAGCCGGTCACGGTCGGCGTGCTGCACCGGATCGAGAACCTGGCCGACCGCAGCGAGGAAGAGGCGGTGCCGCCGCCGACTGCCGGCCAGATCTCCAGCCTAGTGCCGCTGCCCGAGATCCTGTCCGAGTTGCTGGCCACCGGCCCGGCCAGCAAGGCGGTGGAGCGCAGCTACGACCGGCTGGTCGGCACGCTGGGGTCGGAGCTGGGGATCCTCGGCGAGGTGGCGGTCGAGGACATCGCCCGCGCCGAGAGCGAGCTGCTGGCCGAGGCGGTGACCCGGCTGCGCCAGGGGCAGGTGATCCGGGACGCCGGCTATGACGGCGAATACGGCGTGATCCGGCTATTCGAGCCGCAGGAGCTGAAGAGCCGGACCGCGGGAGGGCTGTTGTTTGACCTGCCGCAGAGGCGTGTTGAGCCGTCCCGCCCATCCATACCCCGTCATCCCCGCGGAAGCGGGGATCTCGTCGCGCCCGAACCGGAGGGAGATTCCCGCTTTCGCGGGAATGACGATGGAGGGGAAAGGGCAGACGGGCCAGGTGCCGCGGCCATTGCTCCCGCCACCAGCCTCCTCGACCGGCTCGATCCGGACCAGCGGGCGGCGGCGAAGTGGGTGGAGGGGCCGCTCCTGATCGTTGCCGGGCCGGGATCGGGCAAGACCCGGACGCTGACGCACCGCATCGCCCATCTGGTCGCGGATCACGGCGCGGCGCCCGACTCCTGCCTCGCCATCACCTTCACCCGCCGGGCGGCGGCGGAGATGCGCGAGCGGCTGGAGCATCTGCTGCCGGGCGCCGCGGCGGGAATGTCGATCCACACCTTCCACTCGCTCGGCCTGGCGCTGCTGCGCGAGCATGGCGAGGCGGCCGGGCTGCACCGCGACTTCAAGGTGGCGGGGGAGGCGGAGCGCGCGGCCCTGCTGCAGGAGGTGCTGGAGGTGTCCCGCACCAAGGCCGAGCGGCTCTTGCGCGCCATCTCCCGCGCCAAGCGCACCGGGGCGCCGGCCGATCTCGATCTCGCCGAGGCGCTGGCCCGCTATGACGAGGCGATGGCGCTGCGCAACTGGATCGATTTCGACGACCTGATCGGCAAGTCGATCGCGGCGCTGGAGAGCGATCCTGGCCTCGCCGCCCTGTGCCGCGACCGGTTCCGCCATGTCTCGGTCGACGAGTTCCAGGATGTCGACGACAGCCAGGTGCGCCTGCTGTCGCTGCTGGTGCCGCCGGGAGGCAATCTCTGCGTCATCGGCGACCCGGACCAGGCGATCTACGGCTTCCGCGGCGCCGACGCCTCCTGCTTCGACCGGTTCCACCGCGACCATCCCGGCGCCGCGGTGATCCGGCTGCGGCGCAACTACCGGTCCACCGGCACCATTGTCACCGCCGCCGCACGCTTCATCGGGGCGGATGGGCGGACGGAGCCGGCGGCGGAGATCGTGCGGGCGATGCAGGATCGCATCTCGGTCCATGCCGCCGCCAGCGACAAGGCCGAAGCCGAGTTCGTGGTGGCGGAGATCGAGGCGCTGCTGGGCGGCCACAGCTTCTTCTCGATCGACAGCGGCCGGTCGGACGGCCGCGCGAACGACCAGCTCGGTTTCGGCGACATCGCCGTGTTGTACCGCACCGACGCCCAGGCCGAAGCGGTGGCGGAGGCGCTGGGCCGCGGCGGCATGCCCTTCAAGAAGAGCTCGCTGGCGCCGCTGTCGGAGGACCCGGCGGTGATTGCCCTGCTGGCGGCGCTGGAGCGGGAGGCGGGGGAGGGGCCGCTGCCGCAGGGTCTACAGCGGGCGGCGGAGGGGCTGCGCCGCGACGGCGCCGACCCGGCCGTGATCACGGCGGCGCTGCAGCGGCTGTCGCTGATCGCCTCGCGCCGGGACAGCGACGATCGCACGGCCTTCCTGACGGCGGTGGCGCTGGCGACAGAGGCCGACTTCTGGGACCCGCGGGCCGACCGCGTCTCGCTCTTGACGCTGCACGCCGCCAAGGGGCTGGAGTTCCCTGTGGTGTTCATCCTGGGCCTGGAGGACGGCGTGCTGCCGCTGCGCTTCGGCGAGGCCGACCCGGCGGCGCTGGCGGAGGAGCGGCGGCTGTTCTATGTCGGCATGACCCGGGCGATGGACCGGCTGTTCCTGTGCCGGGCGCGCGAGCGGCGCTGGCGCGGCGGCACGGTACGGCTGGAGGCGTCGCCCTTCCTCGGCGAGATCGAGGCCGAGCTGCTGGCTCATCGCCGCGCCGACGCGGCACCGCGGCGCCCGGCCGAAAAGCAGCTCAGCCTGTTCTAGGCCTCCCGCCACGAGAAGACCGCAATTCGACACGGTTCCATCGTGTCGCGGCGCGAATGCGGCCATGATTTGCCGCTTTGCTGAGGTCCATTCATGCCGACCTCGGCAGCATTCATATTTTGAGAGGGTTCCATCGCCGTGCGCACCACTCGACGCCAGATGCAGGGAATCCTGTTCTACGCCCTGGGCGTCGGCGCCTTCGCGACGATGGATGCCTTCGCCAAGTATCTCAGCGGCAGTTATCCGGTGGCCGAGATCATCCTGATCCGCGCCCTGTTCGGCTACCTGCCGATCCTGCTGCAGTATCGCATGGGCACGGTGCGGGGGATGCAGGCGGTGCGATCGGCCAATCCGCTGATGCAACTGCTGCGCGGCGGCTGCGTGCTGGCGGCCGGCGCCACCTTCTTCCTCAGCCTGTCCGGCCTGTCGCTGGCCGACGCGACCGCGATCTCCCTGGCCGCGCCCGTCTTCATGGCGCTGATCGGGATCACCGTGCTGCGCGAGCCTGCGGGGTGGGAGACCTATGCCACCATCGCCGTCGCCCTGGCCGGCGGTCTGCTGATCGTGCGGCCGACGGACGGGATGAATCTCTACGCGCTGATCGCCGTGGTGTCGGCGCTGTTCTACGCGCTGGGCGTGGTGGCAACGCGCCGGGCCGGGCAGGCGGATGCGCCGGTCGTCACCGCCATCTGGGGCAACACGGTGATGCTGGTGGGCTCCGGCGCCTGGGTGCTGCAGTCGGGATGGGTCTGGCCGGTGGCCGGCGACTGGCTGCCCTTCATCGGCGTCGGCCTGGCCGGCGGGGTGGCCAACCTGCTCTACATCGCCGGGCTGCGGCTCAGCGGCGTGTCCGATGTCGCGGTGATCGACTATTCGATCTTCGCCTGGGCGGCCGCCTTCAGCGTCTTCGTGTTCCACGAGGACATCCCGGCCGCCAGCCTGATCGGGGCCGTCCTGATCCTCGGCAGCGGGGTGTACAGCGCCGCGGCGAAGTGGCTGCGGTCGCGCGACGAGCCGGCGGGGGAGCCGCTGGCCGTCGGCATGGGCCCGACCTCCTGAGACAGGCTGAAACAGGAACGGGGGCCTGCGCCCCCGTCTCCCGATCGTTCTGCCGTCCTGTTTGCCGGTCCGCCGGGTCGCGACAATGACGCCCATCGAGCTTCTGATTGCGGGCGGACTCAAATATGCCCGTTTGACTATCGACGCCTTGAAATACCTCTTCATGTAAATATCGGGCCCTTCGTCAGGGGCTCGATGGGCGTACCATCCGATGGGATAGTGTCCGGATCCTACCCGGCCCGCGTGAATCGATCGTGAATTCGTTTCACGGAGTCCGTCGTATGCGAAAGGAACTTGCGGAGTGACCTACGAGCTCTATTACTGGCCGGAGATCCAGGGCCGCGGCGAGTTCGTCCGGCTGGCGCTGGAGCAGGCCGGGGCCGACTATGTCGATGTCGCCCGCCAGGAGGGCGACGACCTGCCCGGGCTGATGCATTACATGCAGGACGGGGCGGTGCCGCAGCCGCCCTTCGCGCCGCCCTATCTCAAGGCCGGCGACCTGCTGATCGGCCAGACCGCCAACATCCTGCTGTTTCTCGGCGACCGACACGGCCTGGCGCCTTCGGACGAGGCGGGGCGGCTGTGGACGCATCAGCTGCAGCTGACCATCGCCGATCTCGTGGTCGAGGTGCACGACACCCACCACCCGATCGGCAGCGGCCTGTATTACGAGGACCAGAAGCCGGAGGCGAAGCGCCGGGCGGCGGATTTCCTGGCCCACCGCCTGCCGAAGTTCCTCGGCTATTTCGAGCAGGTGATGGCCCGCAACCCGGCCGGCGACACGCATCTGGTCGGCGACACGGTGACCACGGCCGACCTGTCGATGTTCCAGATGATCGCCGGGCTGTGCTACGCCTTCCCCAAGGCGATGGCGAAGGTCGAGCGCAACCATCCGCGCCTCGTGGCGCTGCACGACCTGGTGGCGGCGCTGCCGCGGGTGAAGGCCTATCTGGCGTCGCCCCGGCGCATCCCGTTCAACCCGATGGGAATCTTCCGCCACTATCCGGAGCTCGATGCCTGACCTATCTTGTCGGACAATAGCTCGGCAAGGGAGGATGGGATGATCATCGTCACCGGCGGCAGCGGCCAGGCGGGTCGCGCCTGCCTGAAGGACCTGATCGCGCATGGCCACGACGTCTGCTCGGTGGACCTGGCGCCGCCGGCCGACCCGTCGGTCCGGCACAGCCGGGTCGACCTGACCGATTACGGCCAGACCGTCGCCGCCTTCTCGGCGATCGACGACCGGGTGGCGCGGGTCACCGGCATCGTCCATCTGGCGGCGATCCGCGCCCCCGGCCTGGCGCCGAACCATGTGATCTTCGAGACCAACACGGTCAGCACCTACAACGTGTTCGAGGCGGCGCGGCAGCTGAAGATCCGCAACATCGTCTGGGCCTCGAGCGAGACGGTGCTGGGCCTGCCCTTCTCCGACCCGCCGCCCTATGTGCCGGTGGACGAGGAGTATCCCGGCCGGCCGGAGACCGCCTATTCCCTGTCCAAGCTGATGGGCGAGGAGATGGCCAAGCAGTTCTGCCGCTGGGATCCGGAGCTGAAAATCATCGGCCTGCGCCTGTCCAACGTCATGGATCCGGAGCGCTATGTCGAGTTCCCGGGCTTCGACGACGACCCGCGCAAGCGCAACTGGAACCTGTGGGCCTATATCGACGCGCGCGACGCCGCCCAGGCGATCCGGCTGGCGCTGGAGTCGAAGCTGACCGGCGCCGATGTCTTCGTCATCGCCAATGCCGACACGGTGATGAGCCGGCCGAACGACGAGCTGCTCGACGCCGTCTATCCCGGCGTGCCGCGGAAGCGCCCGTTCGGCCCGAACGAGACGCTGCTGTCGATCGAGAAGGCGCGCCGGGTTCTGGGCTACGAGCCGCGCCACAGCTGGCGCGATCCGGCATCACGCTGAGGCCGGGGCTCGTCCTGACCTGCGGTCTCGATGACCGGGCCGGCAGGGACGACCCGCCGCCGCAAAGGAAACCGGCCTTCGCGCGGCTGTGTTGCCATCCAGGACCAACATGCCGAAGGAAGCTTTCGGGAGTGGTGTGCATCCCGGGGAGCGGAAGCAACATGGACGTGTTCACGACCCTCATCCTCGTCTGCGCAGCGGCGATGCCGCAGCCCGCCTGCACCCGCGACACTGCGGTCGACGTGGTCGCCGGCCCGGCGGCGCCGTCACCGCTCGGCTGCGGCTTCGCCGGCCAGGCGATGCTGGCCAGCACCGCCCTCGGGCCGGGGCTGGGCGGGGGCCGCTATCTCAAGGTCGTCTGCGACCGGCGGCACGGGGAGGGCTGAACTCCTAGTGAAGCGCCGCGGCGAAAGCGGTGGCCGGGACCGCGAAGTTCAGGGTCAGCCGGTCGGTCGAGCCGGCGACGGCGATGCCCACGACCTGCCACTGCCCGTCCCGCAGCGCCAGCAGCGGGCTGCCGCTGGTGCCGCGCGTGCCGTTGCAGTCATGGATCAGCACCGGCCCCTTCTGGGTGCGGTCGGTGCCCAGCACCATGCAAGCGGTGTCGGCGGTGATGATCTGCGCCTTGTCCTGGCTGTAGCCGCCCAGCATCACCGCCGTGCCGGGCGTCGGCACCGCATCCGCGACCACCAGCGGCGGCGCCTGCGGCGGGGCGTCGTCGG
>NZ_JANX01000127.1 GCF_000767795.1 Inquilinus limosus MP06
CGCCCCGCCTCCGGCCGCCGAGGAGCGCCGCGGCGGCCTGAGCCCGGCGGTCTGGATCACCGCCCTCGTGGTGATCGTGCTGGTGCTGCTGTACCTGTATTTGTGACTGCGTCCGTAACGCAGGCGGAACGGCACCTTCGGCCGGCTTGACCGATCGTCGGACGAAACCTTAGCCTTCCTCCCGGGTGGCCCGACCGGCCGCCCGCACGCGGCGTTCAACAAGCCGCGGCGGGCGCCGGTGCAGGCCCTACGCCAGCTTGGGAGGATTCCATGACCACCACCGTGACCCTGACGGTGAACGGGAGGTCGGTGACGCGGCAGGTCGAACCGCGCACACTGCTCGTACAGCTTCTGCGCGAACACCTGCAGCTGACCGGGACGCATGTCGGCTGCGACACCAGCCAGTGCGGCGCCTGCGTCGTCCATGTCGACGGCCGGTCGGTCAAGTCCTGCACCATGCTGGCCGTCCAGGCCGAGGGCAGCCAGGTGACCACGATCGAGGGCCTGGCCGCGGCCGACGGCACGCTGCATCCGATGCAGGAGGCCTTCCGCGAGAATCATGCCCTGCAATGCGGCTTCTGCACGCCGGGCATGGTGATGAGCGCCGTGGACCTGCTGCAGAACAACCCGAACCCGACCGAGCACGAGGTGCGTGACTGGCTGGAAGGCAACATCTGCCGCTGCACCGGCTACCACAACATCGTCAAGGCCGTCCTCGACTGCGCCGCCAAGTCCGGCGGCCGCCAGTCTTCGCATCCTGTCGCGGCCGAATGAGGGGGGCGCGGTCATGGCACAAGACGGCATCGGCGTCCCGCTGCGCCGCAAGGAGGATTATCGCTTCCTGACCGGCAACGGTCATTACACCGACGACATCAATCGCCCCGGCCAGGCGCATGCCTATTTCCTGCGTTCGCCGGTGGCGCATGCCCGGATCCGCGGCATCGACACCAGCGCCGCCGCGGCCGCGCCGGGCGTCATCGCCGTGTTCACCGGCGACGACCTGGCGAAGGACAAGGTCGGCGGGCTGATCTGCGGCTGGCTGGTCAAGTCGAAGAACGGCGAGCCGATGAAGGCCGGGCCGCACCCGGCCCTGGCCCAGGGCAAGGTCCGTTATGTCGGCGACCATGTCGCGGTGGTGATCGCCGAGACCAAGGACCAGGCCAAGGACGCGGCCGAGAAGATCGCGGTCGACTACGAGGAGCTGCCGGCCGTCGTCGCCACCGACAGCGCCCGCAGCGCCGCATCCCTGGTGCATGACGATATCCCGGCCAACACGGTCTATGAGTGGGAGCTGGGCAACAAGGCCGAGGTCGAGGCCGCCTTCGCCCGTGCCGCCCATGTCACCAAGCTCGACCTGCAGAACAACCGGCTGATCCCGAACGCGATGGAGCCGCGGGCGGCGATCGGCGAATACGATCGCGGCTCCGACAGCTTCACCCTCTACACCACCAGCCAGAACCCGCATGTGGCCCGGCTGGTGCTGTCCGCCTTCATCGGCATCGCGCCGGAGCACAAGCTGCGGGTGATCGCGCCCGATGTCGGCGGCGGCTTCGGGTCGAAGATCTTCATCTATGCCGAGGAGACGGTCTGCGTCTGGGCGGCGAAGAAGGTCGGCCGGCCGGTGAAGTGGAACGGCGAGCGCAGCGAGAGCTTCCTGGCCGACGCGCATGGCCGCGACCATGTCACCCATGCCGAGCTGGCGCTGGACCAGGACGGCAGGTTCCTGGCTCTGCGGGTGCACACCACGGCCAATCTCGGCGCCTATCTCTCCACCTTCGCCAGCTGCGTGCCCACCTATCTCTATGCGCCGCTGCTGTCAGGGCAATACGCCATCCCGGCGATCTATTGCGAGGTGGACGGGGTCTACACCAACACCGCGCCGGTCGACGCCTATCGCGGCGCCGGGCGGCCGGAGGCGACCTATGTCATCGAGCACATCGTCGAGCTGGCGGCGCGGGAGCTGAAGCTGGACCCGGCGGAGATCCGCCGCCGCAACTTCGTCCAGCCGGACCAGTACCCGTACCAGACGCCGGTGATCATGACCTATGATTGCGGCGACTACCCCAAGGCGCTGGACGAGGCGCTGAAGCTGGCCGACTACGCCGGCTTCCCGGCCCGCAAGGCGGAGAGCGCCAGCCGTGGCAAGCTGCGCGGCATCGGCCTGTCCAGCTACATCGAGGCCTGCGGCATCGCGCCGTCGGCGGCGGTCGGGTCGCTCGGCGCCGGTGTCGGCCTGTGGGAATCGGCCAAGATCCGGTTCAACCCGACCGGCAACGTCGCCGTCTTCACCGGCAGCCACAGCCACGGCCAGGGCCACGAGACCGCCTTCGCCCAGCTGCTGTCGAGCACTCTC
The DNA here is from genome assembly GCF_000767795.1 of Inquilinus limosus MP06. Lineage (GTDB taxonomy): Bacteria > Pseudomonadota > Alphaproteobacteria > DSM-16000 > Inquilinaceae > Inquilinus > Inquilinus limosus_E. The sequence continues at coordinate 2,354 of NZ_JANX01000127.1, forward strand.
GGCGTGCCGGCCGACCAGGTCGAGGTCATCCACGGCGACACCGACAAGACGCCCTTCGGCATGGGCACATACGGCTCGCGGTCCCTCGCCGTCGGCGGCTCCGCCATCGTCAAGGCGGCGGAGAAGATCATCGCCAAGGGCAAGAAGATCGCCGCCCACCAGCTCGAGGCGGCCGAGGCCGACATCGAGTTCAAGGACGGCAAGTTCACCGTGGCCGGCACCGACCGGGCCAAGACGATCCAGGAGGTCGCCTTCGCCGCCTATGTCCCGCACAACTACCCCGCCGGGGTGGAGCCGGGGCTGGAGGAGAGCGCCTTCTACGACCCGATCAACTTCACCTTCCCGGCCGGCACCCAGATCTGCGAGGTCGAGGTCGACCCCGACACCGGCGTCGTCACCATCGCCAACTACTCGGCGGTGGACGATTTCGGCCGGGTGATCAACCCGATGATCGTCGAGGGCCAGGTCCATGGCGGCGTGGCCCAGGGGCTGGGCCAGGCGATGCTGGAGAACTGCACCTATGATCCGGAGACCGGCCAGCTCTTGACCGGATCCTTCATGGATTACTGCATGCCGCGGGCCGACGACCTGCCGAGCTTCAAGGTCGGCATGATCGAGACCATCAACCCCTCCAACCCGCTCGGGGTGAAGGGTTGCGGCGAGGCCGGGGCGATCGCGGCGCCGCCGGCGCTGATGAACGCGATCACCGATGCCATCGGCCGCGACATGAACATGCCGGCGACGCCGGAGCGGGTGTGGCGCGCGATCCACAGCGCTCCCGCCCTGGCCGCCGAGTGAGGAGATAGACCATGTATGCGTTCAACTATCAGAAGGCCTCCTCCGCGGCCGACGCGGTGGCCAAGCTGGGCGCCGCCTCCGACGGCAAGTTCCTGGCCGGCGGCATGACCCTGATCCCGACGCTGAAGCAGCGCCTGGCCCAGCCTTCCGACCTGGTCGATCTGGGCGGCGCGGCCGAGCTGAAGGGAATCAAGGAAGAGAATGGCGGCCTGACCATCGGTGCCATGACCACCCATGCCACGGTCGCCAGCTCGGACGTCGTGCGGCGGGTGATCCCCGCCCTCGCCGCCCTGGCCGGCGACATCGGCGACGCCCAGGTCCGCAACCGCGGCACCATCGGCGGGTCGGTCGCCAACAACGACCCCAGCGCCGACTATCCCTCGGCGGTGCTGGCGCTGGGCGCCACGGTGCGGACGACCAAGCGGGAGATCGCGGCCGACGACTACTTCCAGGGCCTGTTCACCACGGCGCTGGAGGAGGATGAGCTGATTACCGCGATCCACTTCCCGAAGCCGGAGAAGGCGGCCTACGTCAAGTTCGACAACCCGGCCAGCCGCTATGCCATGGTTGGGGTGTTCGTGGCCAGGACCGCCGGGGGCATCCGCGTCGCCGTCACCGGCGCCGGGTCGGACGGGGTGTTCCGCTGGGCGGAGGCCGAGCAGGCGCTGGCCGGCAACTTCTCCGCCGCGGCGCTGGACGGGCTGTCGGTCGACCCCGGCGGCATGAACGGCGACATCCACGGCTCGGCCGAATACCGGGCCCATCTGGTCAAGGTGATGGCCAAGCGCGCGGTCCAGGCCGCGAGCTGATCCCGTTCCTCGCGATCGACGGCCTGTCTTCGGGAAACCGGAGGCAGGCCGTTGCCGTCTGGGCATGACAGTCTTTGCCATGATGGCCGACAAGGAATGCCCTATCTCGGCCGGATCATCGCAAGAGGGGGCCATGGCCACGATAACTGTATCTCTGCCGGACGCCATGAAAGCCTGGGTCGAGAGACAAGCCGATGGCAACCGCTACGGGAATGTCAGCAACTACATCCGGGACCTTATCCGCAAGGATCAGGAGCGGATGGAAGCGATCGCCGCCCTGCAGACCGCTATCACACGAGGCGTCGAGAGCGGCCCGCCTGAGCCCTTCGACGTCGCGGCCCTCAAGCACCGCATGCACCGGCAGCACGAAGTCTGAATTGGCTGGCCGTCCTCATCTCTGGGACTCATGGCCCAAGACATTGACCCGTCATGGCGAGCCCCGAAAGGGGCGTGGCCATCCAGCGGCACCGGCCCCTGGATGGCCACGGCGCTTCGCGCCTCGCCATGACGGTGGGGAACTGACGAGCGGATCTCGAAGGCCATTGGTATGAGATCCTCTCCCCCCTTCCCGAAACCGTGGCCACCGCGCATTCTCACGACCATGCTCGACCCCGACGAGATCATATCCTGGCTGCTCGGGCCGGCGCGCATCCTGCCCTCGCCCGCCCCGCTGCTGCAGGCCCTGGCGGAGCGGCTGGTCCAGGCCGGCTATCCGCTGTGGCGACTGTCCTTCCACCTGCCGCAGTTCCAGCCGCAGATCAGCGCCGCCGCCTATGAATGGCGCCCGACCTACAAGGAGGTGCGGGAGATCCGGTTCGAACGCGCGCTGTCCGAAACGCCGACCTATCACGACAGTCCGATGGGCGAGATGCACCGCACCGGCAGGATCGTGCGCCGGCGCCTGGTCGGGCCCGATGCCGACCTCGCCTTCCCGCTCCTGCGGGAGCTGCGCGAGGAGGGCTGCACCGATTACGCGCTGATGCCGATGCGCTTCGGCATCGACCACTGGACCACCGGCTTCGGCCTGGCCTCGGACGACCCGGCGGGCTTCACCGACGAGCAGATCGCCTGCGTCGAGACGCTGCTGCCGGCGCTGGGCGCCGTCTGCGAGATCATGGTCGACCGGCAGAAGATGATGCAGCTGCTCGACACCTATGTCGGGCGCGAGGCGAGCCGGCGGATCCTGGACGGCGAAATGGTGCGCGGCGGCGCGCGGTCGCTGGAGGCGGTGATCCTGTTCTGCGACATGCGCGGCTTCACCGCCCGGGCCGAGGTGACGCCGCGCGACGCGCTGCTGCAGCTGATGAATGAGTACTTCACCATCGTCGTCGGCGCAGTGCATGGCGCCGGCGGCGAGGTGCTGAAATTCATGGGCGACGGCATCCTCGCCATCTTCCGCCTCGGCGACGGCGAGGCGACGGCCGAGGCCTGCGCCCGCGGGCTGATCGGCGCCCTGGACGCCTTCGCCGGCATCGACGCCATGAACGAGCGCCGCCATGCCGAAGGGCTGGACGCGATCGACGCCGGCATCTCGCTGCATGTCGGCGAGGTGATCTTCGGCAATATCGGCGCGCCCGACCGGCTGGACTTCACCGTGGTCGGGCCGGAGGTGAACCGGGCGGCGCGGATCGAGCAGATGACCAAGCTGGTCGGCCGGCGGATCCTGACCTCCTCCCGCTTCGCCGAGCTGAGCCCGGTGCGCCTGGTCTCCGCCGGCACCCGCCGGCTGCGCGGCGTGGCGCAGCCGCAGGAACTGTTCACCCCGGCCCCGGACATCGGCGGCCAGGCCGTGTCCGACGCGGCGTAGACGCCGCCGGTTACGTCGCCGGAAGCCTGGATGCCGTCCTGCCCAGCCGGACGGCCGCGGCGGCGGCCAGCAGGCCGAGGAAGGACGCCAGCAGCATCAGCCCGATCAGCAGCGCCGGCGACGGCTCGCCGGACAGGGCGAGGCCGGTCAGCGTCGTCGCCAGCGCGCCGCCCAGCACGGTCAGCGCCCCGGTGATGCCCGCGGCGGTTCCGGCCAGACGGGGCCGCACCGACATGACGCCGGCATTGCTGTTCGGCGTCGTCATGCCGTTGCCCAGCCCGACGAAGATCGTGCATCCGAAATACGAGGCCGGCGTCAGGGTGCCCAGGGCGATGATCGCGAGGCCGGCGAGCAGGCCCAGGCAGGCCAGAACCCGGCCCAGCAGCATCACCGTTGCCGGTGGATGGCGGCCGACCAGCCGGCTTCCCAGCCAGCTGCCGACGATGAAGCCGGCGGTGATGCTGCCGACGAACAGTCCCAGCTCGGCCGTTCCGATGCCGAAAACGGTCGCGGCGATGCGGGGCGCCCCGGCCAGGAAGATGTAGAAGGCCCCGGTCGAGAAGGCGGTGCACAGGGCGTAGCACCAGAACAGCGGCTCGCGCAGCAGCCCGGCCAGTCGCCCGCCGTCCGGAGCCCCGTCGGCCATGGGGCGGACAGTCTCGCCCAGATCCGACCAGGCCAGGCACAGCAGCCCCGCCCCGGCCGCGGCATACAGCAGGAAGATCACGCGCCAGCCGAAGGCGGCATCCAGCACGCTGCCCAGCATCGGGCCCAGCATCGGGCCTAGCGCCATCGCCATGCCGATGCGGCCCAGCAGCCGCGCGGCCTCGGCCTCCGCCGCAGTGTCGCGAACGATCGCGAGCGACAGCACGGACCCCGAGACCACCGCCGCCTGCAGCATCCGGAACGCCAGCAGCACCCACGCGGTCTGCGCGGCCGCGCAGCCCAGCGACGCGACGATGAAGACCGCCAGCGCCGCCAGCAGCACCGGGCGCCGGCCGACCCGGTCGGACAGCCGGCCGACGCCGAGCTGGACCATGGCCGAGACGGCGAGATACCCGCCGAGGGCGAGGCTGACCAGGGCATAGTCGGCCTGCAGATCCGCCGCGATGTTGGCCAGCGACGGCACGATCATGTTCAGCGTCACCACCGAGGTGGCGGTGAACAGGATCAGCGTCGCCAGGGCCGGGGGGCTGCTTGCCTTGCGCATCGGTCACTCTCTGAAAACAAAAAGCCCCCGAACGGCGGTTCGGGGGCGCATGGCGAACGGGTATGGCTTCCGCTACCGGACCATGCACCTTTCGCCGACGGATACGAAATTTGAGCGAAGCATCGGATCTCTCCTGCACAACAAAGATATTATTCGGTCAAGCGCCTGTGCAAGTCTATTTCCGATTTCCTGCCGCACGCCCACAGCCATCATGCGATGACTCGAATTCCTGACCCGTCGTGCCTCCGGAGGGACATGGCCATCCAGGGCCGGTGCCGCTGGATCGCCACGTCGCTTCGCTCCTCGCGATGACGGGAAGGTGAACCCCAGGATCGTCAGCCTTCCCATCCGGCCGCCGACATCTGCGGCGAGACGATTCCGGACGCGGCATAGCCCCGCCGCCTCGGCCTCACGAGAACAGCGAACCGCCGTTGACCGCGATCGTCTGGCCGGTGATGTAGCCGTTGTCCACCAGCAGCATGACCGCCCGCGCGATCTCGTCCCCGGTTCCGCTGCGCCCGACCGGGATGCGGGCGGCGGCGCCCGCCGCGATCAGCGGCTGGCCCATCTCCGTGTCGGTCAGGCCCGGCGCCACGGCGTTGACCGTCACGCCCTCCGGCGCGAGCCGCAGGGCATAGCCGCGCGCCAGGCCTTCGAGCCCGGCCTTGGACGCGGCGTAGGCGATGCTGACCGAGCCGGAGCCGATGCGGGCCCCGATCGAGGAGATGTTGACGATCCGGCCCCAGCGCCGAGCCCGCATGCCCGGCAGGACGGCCTGGGTGCAGAGGAAGGCGGATTTCAGATTGACTGCGATGGCGCGGTCGAAATCCTCTTCCGTGATGTCCTCTAGGCCGCGCGCCGCCGCCATCCCGGCATTGTTGACCAGGATGTCGATCGGGCCGAGGCGCTGCTCCACGTCACGGACCATGCCGTCCACGGCGGCGCGGATCGAGACGTCGGCACCGAAGGCGGCGGCGCGACCGCCCCTCTTGCCGATGGCTTCGGCGACAGCCTCCGCCTCGCCGCCGCGCTCGCGATAGTTCACGGCCACGGCCGCTCCCGCCTCGCCCAGCGCCAGGGCGACCGCCTTGCCGATACCGCGCGAGCCGCCGGTGACCAGGGCCACCCGGTTCTTCAAATCAGCCATGGCGCATCTAACACCCAAAGCTATCCGGCGGTCGAGCCGGTCACCGCCGCCAGCGCCCGCACCAGCCGGTCCAGATCGGCCTCCTGCGTGAACAGGGCCGGCGTCACCCGGATGCACTGGCCGGCGGCCACGCCGGCGCGGCGAACGGTCAGCACGCCATGGGTGTCGCGCAGCGCCGCCACGATCGCGTCGTTCGCCGCCTTGTCGGTCCGGCCCGCCAGGCGGAACGAGGTGATGGCGCCGTAGCTGCCGGGCTCGTCCGGGGTCAGGATCTGCAGGTCCTTGAAGCCGCGCGTCCGCGACACCCAATAGTCGCGCAGGTAGCGCAGCCGCGCCTGCTTGCGCGCGGCGCCGACCTCCTGATGCAGGCCGATCGCCTGCGGCACCGCCAGAACGGCGGCGAAATTCACCGTGCCGGTGTGGACGCGGGAGCGGACATCAGCCTCCGGCCAATCCTCGTCGCCCATGTCGCGATCGACATCGGCGATCCGGTCCTTGCGGATGTAGAGGAAGCCGACGCCGAGTGGCGCGCCGATCCATTTGTGCAGGTTGAAGCCGACGAAATCGGCGCCGAGATCGGCCACCTGGAAATCGATCTGGCCCCAGGAATGGGCGGCGTCGACGATCACGTCCACGCCGCGCGCCCTGGCCATGGCTGCGACCTCGGCGACCGGGATCACCAGGCCGGTGCGGTGGCTGAGATGGGTCAGCAGCAGCAGCCGGGCCTTGGGGTTGGCGGCGAGGACCTGCGCATAGGCGTCCAGCACGGCCTGGCGCGTCGCCGGCTCCGGCAGCGCGAACTTCACCACCTCGACGCCGCGCCGGACCTTCAGCGCGTTCATCGCATACTGCATCGAATCATAGTCGAGGTCCGAATAGATCACCGTGTCGCCCGGCCGCAGCCGGTTGTAGTTGCCGATCAGGAGCTGCAGCGCCTCGGTGGCGCCGCGGGTCAGGGCGATCTCCTCCGGCGCCGCGCCGACCGCGGCGGCGACGGCCTGGCGCACGGCCTCGAGATCCGCGCCCGACTTGGCCCGGGCGTAGAAGGAATTGTCGCGGTTCACCATGTCGGTCAGACGCTGGTACTCGCGGCGGACCGGCTCGGCCATGATGCCCCAGTAGCCGTTCTCGAGGTTGGTGATGTCGCCGGTCACCGCATAGAGCTTGCGCACCTCGTCCCAATAGGCGGTGTTGCGGGCCAGATCGGCCGCGGTTCCCTCCGGCGCGGTCGACGCCACGGCGGCATCGGCGGTCCCGGCGCGGGTCAGCGCCGCCGCGGCGACCAGGCCGCCCATCAGCGTGCGCCGGCAGATCGCAAAGCCAGTGTCGATCATCGGTCTCTCCCCTCTTCGAGCGCGCGGAAGAGACCATGCGGGTGGCGACGGATTGACGACGAAGGGGTGACAGCTCGGTGACGGACAGCGATCCGACGACTGCTTCTTCAGACCTCGATCAGGCCCGGGCGCGTTTCGATCCTCTCGACCCGGTTGGACAGCCGGTCCACGCGAACGGACAGCTCGGCGATCCGGACGTGAACCTGGGCCATCTCGGTCTCCAGATTGCTGAGCCGGATCTTGATCTCCCGGATGTCCTCGCGCATGGCGTCCTGGCCCGCGCGGATGTGGCGCAGGTGCTCGAGGATCAAGCTCTCCATGTTCTCAGTCATGCGCCACCATCATAGCATCTTCGGCCGGAACGGCTATCCTGGCGGAAAATTGGGATTCGTCCGATGAACGCTGCCGCTCTGCCTGCCTCCGTCGAGGAGACCCTCGCCCTGCTGTCCCGCGGCGACTATGTCGCCGACCGGCCGCTGGCGACCGCGCTGTTCCTGGCCCTGCGGCTGAAGCGGCCGCTGTTCCTGGAGGGCGAGGCCGGGGTCGGCAAGACCGAGATCGCCAAGGTGCTGGCCGCCACCCTCGGCCGACGCCTGGTGCGGCTGCAATGCTATGAGGGGCTCGACATCGCCGCCGCGGTCTATGAGTGGAACTATCAGCGCCAGATGCTGGAGATCCGCCTGGCCGAGGCTGGCGGCGTGCAGGACCGCGACCAGCTGGCCAGCGACATCTTCGCCGAGCGCTTCCTGATCCGTCGGCCGCTGCTGCAGGCGCTGGAGCCGGATGTCGCCGGCCCGGCCGTGCTGCTGATCGACGAGCTGGACCGCACCGACGAGCCGTTCGAGGCCTTCCTGCTGGAGGTGCTGTCCGACTTCCAGGTGACCATCCCGGAGCTCGGCACCATCAAGGCGGCCGAGCCGCCGATCGTCATCGTCACCTCGAACCGCACCCGCGAGATCCACGACGCGCTGAAGCGCCGCTGCTTCTATCATTGGGTCGACTATCCGAATGCCGAGCGCGAGCGCGCCATCCTGCACGCCAAGGCACCGGGCACGCCGGAGGCGCTGAGCGCGCAGATCGTCGCCTTCGTGCAGAAGCTGCGCCGCATGGACCTGTTCAAGCAGCCGGGCGTGGCCGAGACGCTGGACTGGGCCCAGGCGCTGACCGAGCTGGACGTGCTGGAGCTCGACCCCGACGTGGTGCGCGACACGCTCGGCACCATCCTGAAGTACCAGGACGACATCGAGCGCGTCCAGGGCGCCGAGGCGGCGCGGCTCCTGTCCGAGATGCGGGCCGAGATCAACGCCGCGGCCGCCGCCGCGGTGCGCATGCCGGTATGAACGCCCCTTCGGTCACGGAGGAGCCGGAACGGGGCCGCCTGGCCCTCAACGTCATGCAGTTCTGCCGGGCGCTGCGGGCCGCCGGCTTGCCGGTCGGGCCCGGCCGCACGCTGGCGGCCCTGGAGGCGCTGGAGACGGTCGGCGTCGCCAGCCGGCAGGACGTCTACTGGGCGCTGCACGCGACGCTGGTGAACCGGCGCGACCAGCGCGAGATCTTCGACCAAGCCTTCCACCTGTTCTGGCGCAATCCGGACATGCTGAAGCGCGCCATGACGCTGATGCTGCCGCAGATCCGCACCGGCAGGGAGGAGGAGCGCGCGGTCAACCGCCGGGTCGCCGAGGCCTTCGCCGACCGCCAGCCCGGCCGCGGCGAGGCGCCCGACGACGCCGAGGAGCCGCCGGAGCTGGAGGTCGACGCCAGCCTGACCTTCTCCGAGCGCGAGAAGCTGCAGCACAAGGATTTCGAGCAGATGAGCGCCGAGGAGCTGGCCCGCGCCCGGGCCGCCATCGCGCGCTTCCGCCTGCCGGTGCGCGACGTGCCGACCCGGCGCTACGCCCCGCACCATTCGGCGCCGCTGGTCGACATGCGCCAGACCTTGCGCCAGTCGCTGCGCGCCGGCGGCCATTCGATCGACCTGGCGCGCCGCATCCGCCGCACCCGGCCGCCGCCGCTGGTGGTGCTGTGCGACATCTCCGGCTCGATGAGCCAGTACTCCCGCATGCTGCTGCACTTTCTGCACGCGGTGACGACCGAGCGCGACCGGGTGCACAGCTTCGTCTTCGGCACCCGGCTGACCAACATCACCCGGCAGCTGCGCCGGCGCGACGTCGACGACGCGCTGGACCGCGTCGGCAGGGCTGCCCAGGATTGGGGCGGCGGCACCCGCATCGGCGCCTGCCTGGCCGAGTTCAACCGCGTCTGGGGCCGCCGCGTGCTGGGCCAGGGCGCGGTGGTGATCCTGATCACCGACGGGCTCGACCGCGACGCCGGCGACCGGCTGGAGGACGAGATCGACCGGCTGCACCGCAGCAGTCGCCGGCTGATCTGGCTCAACCCCCTGTTGCGTTGGGACGGCTATGCGCCAAAATCTATGGGGCGCGTGCCTTGATGCCGCATGTCGACGAGTTCCGCCCGGTGCACAGCCTGGCCAGCCTGGCCGCGCTGGTGGATGTGCTGGCCGAGGACCCGGTGCGCGGCGACCGGCGCATGGCCAGGTGGCGGCATCTCGCCAGCGGATCAAACCATGCGCTTGGAGACCAAGCGCATGGGTAATTTGATCTGCAACTCTATAGAGTAGCGGTCTGGTCCTTGGACCAGACCGCGGCCAGCAGGAGATGGTGCAATGACCGATCACGACGATGTGCTGACTCTGGCCTCGGCATGGGCCGCCGAGGGACGTCCGGTGGCGCTGGCGACCGTGGTCTCGACCTGGGGCTCCTCGCCGCGCCCGGCCGGCAGCCAACTGGTGATCGACGGCGACGGCCGGATGCAGGGCTCGGTCTCCGGCGGCTGCATCGAGGGCGCCGTGGTGCGCGAGGCGCTGGAGGTGATGGAGGACGGCAAGCCGCGCCTGCTCGATTTCGGCGTCAGCGACCAGCAGGCCTGGGATGTCGGCCTGGCCTGCGGCGGCAAGATCCAGGTCTTCGTCGAGCGTCTGTCGTGAAGCGCGAGATCCTCGACGCGCTGCAGGCCGCCCGGGCCGAGCACCGCACCGCGGCGCTGGTCACCAACCTGGCCAGCGGGGCTCAGACATTGGTGGTCGACGGCGCGGCGACCGGGGACGTGCCGGTCGACCCGGCGCTGCGGGGCGCGATCGACGAGGCGCTGCGCCACAACCGCAGCCGCACGGCCGCGGACGGCACGCTGTTCATCCAGGCCTTCGTGCCGCCGCTGCGGCTGGCGATCGTCGGCGCCGTCCATATCGCCCAGGCCCTGGCGCCGATGGCGGCGCTGGCCGGCTATGACGTCACCGTGATCGACCCGCGCCGGGCCTTTGCCTCCGACGAGCGCTTCCCCGGCGTCAAGGTCAGCACCGAATGGCCGGATGACGGGCTGAACGCGTTGAAGCCCGACCGCCGCACGGCGGTCGTCACCCTCACCCACGACCCCAAGCTGGACGACCCGGCGCTGAACGTGGCGCTGAAGTCGCCGGCCTTTTACATCGCCGCGCTGGGCAGCCGGAAGACCCATGCCGGGCGGATCGAGCGGCTGACCGCGCTCGGCCACGGCGCCAACGCGCTGGCCCGCATCCACGGTCCCGCCGGCCTGGCTCTCGGCGCCGTGTCCCCGGCCGAGATCGCGATCTCCGTGATGGCGCAGATGACCGCGGT
>NZ_JANX01000128.1 GCF_000767795.1 Inquilinus limosus MP06
GTGCTGCCGGCCCAGACCATGGCTGACGATATGGGGGCCGACGACACCGGCCCGGCCGTCGCCTCGGTGCTGCCGATGGGCAGCCTGTACGAGGGCGCGCAGTTCCTGCTGTTCGAGCTGGTCGTGCTCAGGCTGCGCGATCGGCTCGGCGTCGCGCCCGAGGCGATGCGGGCGCGGCACACCAATCTCGAGTAGACCCATGGCGCACCGCCTCGACAGCCGCTGGACCCCGGTCTGGTTCCTCGCCCCGGCCGTGATTGCCCTGTTCGCGATCGGCATCTTCCCGACGCTCTACGCGCTGTGGAACTCGCTGCACCAGGTGATCCTGCCGAAGATCCCGCGCGAGGGGACGCCCTTCGTCGGCCTCGGCAACTACCTGTCGGTGCTGACCGACCCGACCTTCTGGGACGCGCTGGGCCGCACCCTGCTATTCCTGGTGATCGTGCTGCCGGCGGAGCTGCTGCTGGGCCTCGGCGTCGCCCTGCTGCTGCACAAGCCGGGCCTGTCCCTGCTGAAGACGCTGGCCCGGCTCAGCCTCGTCATCCCGATGGCCACCACCTATGCCGTGGTCGGGCTGATCGGCCGGCTGATCTTCAACCGCGATTTCGGCGTGGTGAACTGGTTCCTCGGCCTGGTCGGGATCGGTCCCATCGAGTGGCTGGGCGATCCGGGCTGGGCCTTCGTCTCGATCGCGCTGATGGACATCTGGCAGTGGACGCCGTTCTGCGCCCTGGTGCTGCTGGCCGGGCTGACCATGGTGCCGCCGGAGATCGAGGAGGCGGCGCGGCTGGAGACGAAGCGCTTCCGCCACATCCTGCGCCATGTCCAACTGCCCTTCCTGCTGCCGGGCATCACCGCCGTGCTGATCCTGCGCACCGCCGACACGCTGAAGCTGTTCGACATGATCTTCACCCTGACCCGCGGCGGGCCGGGCGCGGCGACCGAGCTGATCTCGATCACCATCCAGCGCATCGGCTTCCGGGTCTTCGACCAGGGCGTCGCCTCGGCTCAGGCGATCCTGCTGCTGGTCCTCACCATCGTGCTGTCGCGGATGTATATCCGCCTCGTCTACCAGGAGGTCGAGTGATGGTGGCCGCGACCGCAACGGCGCGGGCCGAGGCTCGGCCGGCCAAGGCCCGCATCCGGGTGTCGCCCTGGCATGCGATCGCGCTGATCGCGATCGCGCTCATCTGCGTCTTCCCGTTCTACTGGATGGTGACGACCAGCCTGAAGGACCAGGCGGTGGCGCTGGCCTCGCCGCCGGCCTGGCTGTTCGAGCCGACGCTGGAGCATTACCGCACCGTGCTGGGCCCGAAGGATGTCGGCCCCAGCCTCTTGAACTCGATCATCGTCGCGGTGTCGACCACGGCGCTGGCGATCCTGCTGGGCACGCCGGCGGCCTATGCCCTGGCGCGGTTCGAGTTCCGCGGCAAGTCCGACCTGTGGTTCTGGTTCATCACCAACCGCATGGTCAGCCCGATCGTGCTGGCGCTGCCGATCTTCCTGCTGGCCCGCAACCTGAACCTGATCGACACCCATCTGGTGCTGATCCTCTTGTACCTGACCTTCAACCTGCCAATCGTGGTGTGGATCTGCGCCGACCAGTTCCGCGGCATCCCGCGCGACCTGGACGACGCGGCGCGGATCGACGGCGCCTCGCGCTTCACCGTGTTCTGGCGCATCGCTCTGCCGCTGGCGGCGCCGGGCGTCGCCGTCTCGGCGATCTTCTCCTTCATCTTCTCCTGGAACGAGCTGCTCTACGCCCTGGTGCTGACGCGCAGCGCCAGCCGCACCGCGCCGGTGGCGGCGACCAGCTTCATGAGCGGCTACGATTTGCCCTGGGGCCAGATCATGGCCACCGGCACGCTGATCGTGCTGCCGGTCATCGTCTTCGCCCTGATCGTGTCGCGCCAGCTGGTCCGGGGGCTGACCATGGGGGCGGTGAAGTAGGACGCTGGAAAGGGGTACATTTTCATCTGTCATCCTCGGGCTTGACCCGAGGATCCAGGGGCTTTCAAGAGCGGCTCTCGGTGGCCCCTGGATTGCCGGGTCAAGCCCGGCAATGACAGATAAGGGGGCGTGATCGAAAGACCTTACGCCCCGGCCTTCCCTGGCCGATAGAACTCCGCGTCGTCCGGGCCGATCCGCTCCGGCCGCCACCAGCGCGCCGGCTGGAAGGTCTTCTCGATGCCGTCGGCCACGCCGAGAGTCAGGGCGAACAGCGCCATGCGCACCGGCACGCCGTTGTCGGTCTGGCGGAAGATCGCCAGGCGCGGATCGGTGTTCAGGTCCTGCGCCAGGTCGTTGGCGCCCGGCCGGCTGTCGCGCGGCAGCGGATGCATCACCACCGTGTGCGGCAGGCCATGGGCGTTCAGGATGCCCAGGCTGATCTGGAAATCGGGCGCGTAGTCGGCCGACAACTCGCCCTCGGCGAAGCGCTCCTTCTGCACCCGCGTCGCGTAGATCAGGTCGGCCTTGGCGACGCCGCGCGGCACCTCGTCATGCTCCTCGACCGTGTGGCCGCGGCTGCGGGCGTGCTCGACCAGCTCGGCCGGCATGCGCAGCGGCTCCGGCGAGACCAGGCTCAGGGTCAGGCCCTGGTACAGCGACAGGATGTGGATCAGCGAATGCACGGTGCGGCCGTATTTCAGATCGCCGACCAGGGCGATGCGGGCGCCGTTCACCGGCCGGCCGATGCGCGCGAATTCCTTCTCGATCGTATAGATGTCGAGCAGCGCCTGGGTCGGGTGCTCGCCGGCGCCGTTGCCGCCATTGATCACCGGGATGTGGGTGGCGGCGGCGAATTCGTGGATCGCCCGCTCCTCCGGATGGCGCATCACCACCGCGTCGACATAGCCCGCGACCACCCGGGCGGTGTCGTAGATCGACTCGCCCTTGGCGATCGAGGAGAAGGTGAAGCCGGTGGTGTTGACGATGGCGCCGCCGAGGCGCTGGAAGGCGGCCTCGAAGCTCAGCCGGGTGCGGGTCGACGCCTCGAAGAACAAGCTGCCCAGCACCGCGCCTTCCAGCACCCGCGTGGTGGCGCGGCCCTGGGCCACCGGGGCCAGCAGGTCGGCGACGCGGAACACCGCGGCGAGCGAGTCGAGCGTCAGCTCGCGCGTCGAGAGGAAGTGCCTGCCTTGAAAATCCATGATGTCAGCCCGCCATCCGGAGAAGGCACCCGGGCCGGGTGCCGATGCGGAGCCCAGTCATCTCAGCCTTCGCCGTCTTCCGCAAGCCGTTCCGCCAGCTTCTCGTCGGTGATCAGGACGTTGACGCAGCGGCGGCGCAGCGCGGCGCGGATGATCTCGAACTTGTAGCTGCCGCCGGAGGCCAGGACGACGGTCGGGATCCGGGCCAGGTCGTCCAGCGACAGCGCCACCATGCGCCGGTTCAGCGGGTGATCGACCGGCCGGCCCTCGGCGTCCAGCCAGGTGCCAAGCACGTCGCCGACGGCGCCGGCCGCCCGCAGCGCCGCGACCTCGCGGTCGACCACGCCCAGCGCCAGCATCAGGTTCTGGTCGGAGACGTTGCCGACGCTGACCAGGGCCAGGTCGGCCGACTTCGCCTTGTCGGTGATGTCGCGCAGCACGCCGCGGCCGAGAAGGCTGTCGCGCTGGGCCTCGTCATCGGCATAGACCGGGGCGGCCAGGTAGAAGCGGTCGGCGTCGTGCAGGTCGGCGAAGCGCGAGACGATCTCGAAGGTGTTCTCGCCCGAGCCGCGGGTCATGCTGCCGATCAGTGAGACGACGGACAGGTCGGTCATCCGGCGTCGCCGCATCGACTGCAGGCCCAGGCGCAGGGTCAGGCCCCAGCCGATGCCGACCAGCATGCCGTCATGCACCGCGTTCTCGACATAGCCGCCGAGGGCGACGCCGATGGCGGCGCGGATCTTGTCCTCGTCACGCGGCGTCGGCACCACCACCGCGTCGCGCAGCCCGTAGCGGCGGATCAGCGTCCGCTCCAGCGCCACGCAGGAGGCCAGCGGCGACTGGATGCGGATCTGGATCACCCCCGCCTCGCGGCAGGTCTGCAGGATCCGGTTCACCCGCAGCCGGGTCAGGCCCAGCCGCTCGGCGATCTCCGCCTGGGTCAGGCCCTCGACGAAATAGGCCCAGGCGATGCGGATCTGCTGTTGTTCCTCGGGGTCGACCGGCGGGTCGGCCGACTCCGCCTCCGGCAGCCGCCGGCGAGTCTTCACGGTCTCCAGGCGGCGGCGCGTCTCGCTCATCATGTCCGGTCCGGCATTTCCCGGCCGCCATGGTGGGGGCAGGGGCGGCCCGCTGCAAGCGGTCCCGCAGACGCTGCGGAAACGGAACGGGCCGCGCCGGAGTTCCGGAGCGGCCCGCTGCGTTTTCGATGATGGGACCATAGCAAACCCGGCGGCGCCGGACCAGCCGGGAAACGGCAGGCCAGACCCGGGCGGGCGGAAGGTTGCCGGCGGCGGCCCCGCGGCCATCTCAGGGGACGTGCGGCGACAGGGGGAGGCGGAATGCGCAAGGGCGATCTGACTCGACTGATCCGGATCCTGGGTATGCTCGGCTCCGACCATGACGGGGAACGGGCGGCCGCGGCCCTGGCGGCGGACAGGCTGGTGCGCGGCAGCGGCTGGACGTGGTGGGACCTGCTGGCGCCGGCCCGGGTGTCGCGACCGATCCGGTCGCAATGGATGGACCCGCTCACCGACCGGCTGGCCGCGGCGGATTCCCGGATGCGGCAACTGCGCAGCGAGAATGCCCGGCTGCAGGAGGAGATCCGGCGGCTGAAGCGGCGGCTCGATTTGCGCACCCGGCCGTTCCGCCCGGCCGAGGACAGGCCGCCGGCCGCACCCTGACCGTGATCGCCCGGAGCACGCAGGCTTCACGGAGGACTAACGGCCGCCCGCCCAAGGTGACGCCGGGTCGGACCCCACTGCCGAATCAGCCGAGGACCGTCGATGTCCGTGGGAAAGCGCAGCTATTACGATCTGTTCTCGGCACCGCTGGCGAAGCGGTACCTGGAGAGGCTCGACCGCGTGCAGGATCGCTGGGAGGTGCATTTCCTGCGCCGGGGATATGACTTCCTGCTCCGGAATATCCCGGAGGGCGCCATCTCGGCGCTCAACTATCTGGATCTGCCGCATGACCGCCGCGCGGCGGCCTTCGCCGGCGAGATGCCGGCGATGCCGATGACGAGCCAGGAGGCCAGGAGCATCCGCCAGGGGCTCCAGCACCTGCTCGCCGAGGCCGAGCAGGAGGCCGCTTCCGGCCTCGCGGCGGAGTTCGGCTAGAGGGGCCGGATCACACCTCGACCAGCGCCTTGATCACCCCGGCCTCCGGGCGGCTCCAGCCTGGCACCAGCGCCGGAACCTCGGCCAGGACGCCGCGATGGGTGCCGAGCGCATCGGTCGGCACATGGCCGGCCTGCATCGACGCCAGCACATGCTCGAAATCCTCGCGGGTGGCGTTGCGGCTGGCCAGCAGCGTGGTCTCGCGCTTGTGGAATTCGGGGTCGGAGAAGCCGATCTCGCCCATGACGATGCTGAGCAGGACGTAGCTGCCGGCATGGCCGACATAGGAGAAGCCCTTGCGCATCGCCGCCGGGCTGCCGGTGGCGTCGACCACCAGGTCGAAGAACGCGCCGTCCGTCGCCTGCTTCAGCCGGTCGTCGATGTCGCCGCCACCCTCGAACACCGCATCGGCCTTCAGCACGTCGCGGCTGAAGGCCAGGCGACCGGGGTTCAGGTCCAGCACGCTGACATGGGCGCCGCGCAGCTTGGCGAAGATGGTGGCGGCGATGCCGATCGGCCCGGCGCCGACCACCAGCACCCGGTCGCCCGTGCCCGGGGCGCCGCGGCGAATGCCATGAGCGCCGATCGCCAGGAACTCCACCATCGCCGCCTGGTCCAGGCTCAAGCCTTTGGCCGGGACCACATTCTCCTCCGGCAGCGACAGGAACTCGCACAGGCCGCCATCGCGATGCACGCCCAGCACCGACAGGGTGCGGCAGCAATTGGTGCGGCCGCGGCGGCAGGCGCCGCAGGTGCCGCAATGCAGATAGGGCTGGATGGCGACGACCTGGCCCGGGCGGAAGGCGCTGCCGGCATCGGCTTCCACCACCTCGGCGCCCAGCTCGTGGCCGATCACGCGGGGATACTCGAAATAGGGCTGGTTGCCCTTGTAGATGTGATAGTCGGTGCCGCAGATGCCGACCCGGCGAATCCGCACCAGCACCTCGCCCGGGCGGCGCTGCGGCTCCGGCCGGTCGATCAGGCGCAGGGCCTCGGGTTTCTCGCAGAGGATCGCTTTCATCGTCGGTCCATGTCGGGCTTCGCAGTGGGGTGGTCCCAAATTGATCGGACAAATCGCGATTGTCGAGCGCGTTTGACTGGAAAGCCGGGCCGGATCTGGGACAGACTTGCGGCCTTGAGTCCCAGAGGCCCGTCCAGGGCCGACCATCCGGGGGAAGCCAGGAGTGCAGAGAGTCGCCGAGGCGGCACGCAGCGGGAATGCGCCGCCGGCCATCGCGTTTTCCGGGATCTCGGTCGCCTATCCGCTGAAGGGCGGCGGCCGCTACGTCGCGCTGGGCGAGACCGACCTGGTGGTGGCGGATGGCGAGTTCACCGCCATCGTCGGCCCCACCGGCTGCGGCAAGTCGACCCTGCTGAACGTCGCCGCCGGCCTGGTGCCGGCGGCCTCCGGCGGCTGCGCCGTGTTCGGCAAGCAGTTGCAGGGGCTGAACCGCGACGCCGGCTACCTGTTCCAGGCCGACCCGCTGATGCCGTGGAAGACCGCGCGCGACAACGTCGCCGTCGGCCTCGCGGTGCGCGGCGTGGCGGCGAAGGAGGCCCGCGATCGGGCGCAGTCCTGGCTGACGCGGGTCGGGCTGGCGTCGATGGGTGACCGCTACCCGCACCAGCTGTCCGGCGGCCAAAAGAAGCGCGTCGCCCTGGCCCAGATGCTGATCCTGGAGCCGAAGCTGCTGCTGATGGACGAGCCGTTCGGGCCGCTCGACGCCCAGACCCGGATCGTGATGGGCGATCTGCTGCTGTCGCTGTGGTCGGCCGAGCGCAAGGCGGTGCTGTTCGTCACTCATGACCTGGAGGAGGCGATCGCCCTGGCCGACCGGGTGGTGGTGCTGTCGGCCGGGCCGCAGGCGCGGATCATCGCCGACCACCGGGTCGGGCTGGCCCGGCCGCGCGAGCTGGCGGAATCCCGCCACGATCCCGAATTCGTGGCGCTGCACCGGGCGATCTGGGCGGCGCTGAAGGATGAGGTGATGAAGGCCTATGGCGATGTCGTCTGAGGGGAGCCGCGGCCGCATCCTGGCCTGGCAGATCGCGGTCGCGGTGATCTGCCTCCTCGCCTGGCACATCCTGACGGCGACCAGGATCCTCGACCCGTTCTTCTTCGCCACGCCGCTGAGCGTGATCGAGCGCACCTGGAAGGACTTCGCCTCCGGCGTGATCTGGCGGCATCTCGGCGTCACCCTGCTGGAGACGGTGCTGGCCTTCGCCATCGGCTCGCTTGGAGGCGTCGCGCTGGGCTTCTGGTTCGCCCGGCGGGCGATGGCGGCGGCGGTGTTCGACCCCTACATCAAGGCCGCCAACGCGCTGCCCCGGGTGGTGCTGGCGCCGATCTTCGCGCTGTGGTTCGGCCTCGGCATCTGGTCGAAGGTGGCGCTGGGCGTGACGCTGGTGTTCTTCATCGTCTTCTTCAACGTCTACCAGGGCGTGCGCGAGGTCAGCCCGACCGTGCTGGCCAATGCCCGGATGCTGGGGATGAATGACCGGCAGCTGCTGCGCCATGTCTACCTGCCCTCGGCGCTGTCCTGGGTGTTCTCCAGCCTGCACACCTCGGTCGGCTTCGCCCTGGTCGGCGCCGTGGTCGGCGAATATCTCGGCGCCACCGCGGGGCTCGGCTACCGCATCGCCCAGGCCGAGGGCGTGTTCGACGTGGTCGGCGTGTTCTCCGGCATGCTGGTGCTGTCGGCCTTCGTGGTGGCGATCGACGCCGCCGTCTCGGTGATCGAGCGGCGGCATCTGGTGTGGCGGCCGGAGAGCGCGGGCAGCGCCTCGGCCCAGGGATGACGGGAGGAAACGGATGAAGACCCTGCTGCGCGGAATGGCGCTGGTCCTCGGCCTGGCGCTGGCGGCGCCGGCGGCTGTGGCGGCGCCGGAGAAGACGCATGTCAACATCGGCGTCGGCGGCAAGCCGCTCCTGTACTATCTGCCGCTGACGATCGCGGAGAAGAAGGGCTTCTTCAAGGAGGAGGGGCTGGACGTCGAGATCAGCGATTTCGCCGGCGGCGCCAAGAGCCTGCAGGCGATGATGGGCGGGTCGACCGACGTCACCACCGGCGCCTATGAGCACACCATCCTGATGCAGGCCAAGGGCCAGGACATCCGGGCGCTGATCGAGCTCGGCCGCTTCCCCGGCATCGTGCTGGTGGTGCGGAAGTCGCTGGCCGGCGAGATCAAGTCGGTGGCCGACCTGAAGGGCCGCAAGATCGGCGTCACCGCCCCAGGCTCCTCGACCAACTTCTTCGTCAACGCGCTGCTGGCCAAGGAAGGGCTGACGCCGGAGGACGTGTCCTTCGTCTCGGTCGGCGGCGGCCCCAGCGCCGTGGCGGCGATGGAGCATGGCGAGATCGACGCCATGGCCAATCTCGACCCGGTGATCTCCAAGCTGCAGTCCAGCGGCGCCGCCGACGTGCTGATCGACACCCGGACGGAGGAGGGGGTGAAGTCGGTGTTCGGCGGCCCGGTGCCGGCGGCGGTGCTCTACGCCAAGGAAGACTTCATCGAGGAGAACCCGGAAACGGCGCAGGCGCTGGTCAACGCCTTCATGAAGTCGCTGCGCTGGCTGGCGACCGCCAAGCCGGAGGACGTCGCGGCCGTGGTGCCGGAGGAGTTCCTGCTCGGCGACCGGGGCCTCTACGTCCAGTCGGTGCAGAACTCGCTGCCGATGTACTCCCGCGACGGGCTGATCAAGCCGGAGGGGATGCAGACCGCGCTGGACATCCTGCACCGCTTCAGCCCGGAGCTGAAGGACGCCCAGATCGACCTGTCCAAGACCTGGGACCCGCGCTTCGCCGAGAAGGCGCAGGCGATCAAGTAGGATCACGACGGAACGGAGCCCGACGATGCGTTTCCTGATCCTGAGCCTTGCCGCTCTTGTCGCGACGGAAGCGCATGCCGAGGGCTTCGCCGTCCGCGACCTGTCGACCATAGCGGACGATGCGAGCACCGCGCTCGGGGCCGGCTTCATCCACAGGGTGGCCCCCGAGCGCGTCACGCTGTTCTGCTCCGGCTGCAAGGGCGGACCGATGATCGACATCCTGCTCGGCCGCCAGACCGACGGCACGGAGCAGCGCGTCCGCTCGGGCCAGACCTCGATGACCGATCTGGAACGGCTCTGCCAGGCCAAGGACCCGGCCTGCAGCCTGACAGAGTTGAACGTCTCGCCCGCGGTGGGGTGGCTGACCACATGGCCAATGGGATCCCATACGGGGTCCACCGCCGTCATCCTGCGCGACGGCGATCTCCTGACGATCCGGTCCATTGCCGCCGACGCGGATACCGCCCGGAGCAATGCCGAGACGCTCGTAAAGGCCGTGTCGGCCAAGGTGATCGGCCGCTAGGCACCGTTCCGGCGCCTCCCGCTGCCGCCGTTGCCGTGTGGTAGGGACCGAGAACTCTTGACTCGATATTTCTCCATATCGTTAAATATTTCTAGATTGGTGAAGGAGATGAGCCATGGCTGAGTCCGTCTCGCGCCCGGCGCTGACGCCGAGCGTGTTCTACAAGGACCCCTGGGCCGCCCTCGACTGGCTGGAGAAGGCCTTCGGCTTCGAGCGCTGCATGGTGATCACCGACCAGGACGGGAATCTGGCCCATTCCGAGATGCGGGTCGGCGGCGACGGGCTGATCTATGTCGGGTCGGAATGGGCCGAGTTCGTCGCCAGCCCGGCCTCGATCGGCGGCAAGAACACGCAGATGCTCCATGTCCGGGTCGATCGCGACATCGACGGGCACTGCGCCCGGGCGCGGGCCGCGGGGGCGGTGGTCCCGCAGGATCCGGCCGACCAGTTCTACGGCGACCGCACCTATCGCGCGACCGATCCGGAAGGCCATGTCTGGGTCTTCGGCCAGGCCATCCGCCAGGTCTCGCGCGAGGAGGCGGAGCAGGCCTCGGGGCTGAAGATCGAAGGCTGGATGTGAAGGCCGCCGTCGCCAGCCTCGACCAGACAGTGCTTGACCGCACCTTGGCGGCGCTGGCCGATCCGCATCGTCGGCGGGTGGTCGAGCTGCTGCGCGAGCGGCCGCGGCGGGCGGGGGAGCTGGCGGAGGCACTGGGCCTCAACCCGCCGGCGCTCAGCCGCCACCTGCGGACGCTGAAGGCGGGGGGGCTGGTCGAGGAGGCGCATCCGGAGTTCGATGCCCGTGTCCGCATCTACAGCCTGAGGCCGGAACCGATGGCCGATCTGAAAGCCTGGCTGGCCGAGACCGAACGGCTCTGGGTCGACCAGCTCGCCGCGTTCAAGGCGCATCTGGAGCGACCGGAATGACGTCCAGGATCCTGGTTTCGCTGCGCGTCGACGCGACGCCGGAACGGGCCTTCACCGCCTTCGTCCGCGACATCGGCCTGTGGTGGCGGCCGAACGCCCTGTTCCGGTTCAGCCCGGGCGCGCCCGGCATGCTGCGTTTCGAGCAGGGGCCCGGCGGCCGGTTCACCGAGACATATGTGGACGGCCGGGTGTTCGAGATCGGCCGGATCCTGGTGTGGGAACCGGGAAGCCGCCTGGTCTTCTCCTGGCGGCAGGCCAGCTTCGCGCCCGACCAGGCCACCGAGGTCGAGGTCCGGTTCGACCCGGTCGGCGACCAGACGCGGGTGACCGTCGAGCACCGCGGCTGGGACAGCGTGCCCCAGCAGCATGTCGCCCGGCACCGCTTCCCCGACGGGATCTTCCTGCAGCGCCACGGCGAATGGTGGCAGGCCCTGCTCGGGTCCTATCGGGAAGCGGCGCGGTTCGACGGGTAGCTTTGCCTCATCCTCTCTCGAAAAAACGCGTCATTGCGAGGAGGCGAAGCCGACGAAGCAATCCAGCGCCGGTTCGTGCGGCCCCTGGATTGCTTCGCTGCGCTCGCAATGACGGTTCATTCCTGGTTCCCTATCGTGGCCCCCGTGCCTCCGCCACCTTCTGTCGGATCTCCCCGGCAAAGGTGGCGGCCTGGATCGGCTTCTGGATGTAGGAGGAGCCGCCGGCGGTCAGGGCCTGGTCGATCAGGCTCATGTCGCGGGTGGCGCTGATCATGATCACCGGCAGGTCGCCATAGCCGCCATGCCCGCGGATCAGCGAGCACAGCTCGGTGCCGGAGACCTCGGGCATGACGATGTCGATCAGCACGGCGTCGAAATCCCCGGCCGGCTGGCCGCCATCCTCGAGATGCAGCGCGGCCATGGCCTCGGCGGCGCTGGCGCAGGTCTCGACGGCGATGTCGTCGGCCCGCAGCATCGCGGCGGCGAATTCCAGGAACAGCTCGTCGTCGTCGACGAGGAGGATCTTCATCGGCCCGGCCTGCCCGGTCACGGCCGAAAAACCCGTCGGATCACGAGCGTCTTCCCCGAAGGCGAGGCCGGCGGTTTCCGACATGACGCATTTCCCGCTGCTGCTCCGCTGTCCGTGGTCGGCATGCCCTGCCCGTGCTGAAGGCCGGCCATCCCGGCCGGCGAGGAATTGCAGATAATCAATACGACGGCAAATGGTTCCCGGCGTCTCGTGTGAACGTTACCATCGTTCGATTCCCCACGCTATGCGCCGCGATGATCGGTACGGATGGCGGCGGCGAGCGCGCTGGCCGGCATGGGCTGGCCGAACAGATAACCCTGTCCCTGCTCGACGCCGAGCCGCCGCAGGATGTCCCGCTGGGCCGGGCTCTCGACATGCTCGGCGCAGAGCGAGACGCCGAAGGTCTCGGCGAAGCGGGCGACGCCGTCGATCAGCCTTTCGCAGCGCGGGTCGGTCGCCACGGTCTGCACGATCTCGCCGGCGATCTTGATGGCGGAGAAGGGCAGCCGCGACAGCGCCGCCAGATTGGCCTCGCCGCTGCCGAAATCGTCCAGCTCGAAGGCGATGCCGAGCCCGACCATGCGCTCCACCACCGCTTCGACCTCGGCCGGCATGCGGGTCAGGGCGCGCTCGACGATCTCGATCTGCAGCAGGCTCAGCGGCAGCCCCGCCTCGCTCATGCGGCTCAGCATCGCGGTGAACACGGCGTCGGACTGCATCACCGAGACCGGGATGTTGATCGAGATCGGCACCAGCGCGTCGCGCGGCAGCTCGATCAGCGTGTCCGCCAGCGATTGCAGCAGCCACTCGGTGTATTTCAGCGCCAGGTCGGGCCGCCGCTCGACCCAGGGGATGAAATGGCTGGGCGCCAGCACGCCGAGGGTCGGGTGGTTCCAGCGGGCCAGCGCCTCGAAGCCGGTGACCCGGCCGCTGACTAGGTTGACCCGCGGCTGGAACACCAGGCCGATCTGGTTCGACTGCAGCGCCGCCGGGATGTCGAACTCGACCGCCGAGATCGACATCGCGCGGCGCACCTCCGGCGTGGCGGCGGAGGCGATGCCGGTGGCCGACTGCTTGGCGTAGTACATCGCCATGTCGGCCAGGCGCTTCAGCAGGGCCGGGTCGGATTCATGGTCCGGGCAGGTGGCGATGCCGATGCTGCAATAGATCGGCAGCCGGTAGCCGCGCAGCATCGCCGGCTCCTTCAGCGCCCGGGTGATCCGCCCGGCGGCGGCCGTCGCCGTGCCGGCATCGGCGGCGACGATGGCGGCGAACTCGTCGCCGCCCAGCCGGGCCACGAAGGCCTCGGTCGACAGGGCCCGG
>NZ_JANX01000129.1 GCF_000767795.1 Inquilinus limosus MP06
CCTGTCTTTCCTGAAGGTCGCCGATTTCGAAAGCCTGAAGCCCTTCGCCACCCAGGTCGGCCAGGACGTCGTGATCGCCCTGGGCTGGGGCGGCAATTACGAGACCATCACCCTCAAGAACGTCACCCTGACCGGCCTCAGCGACGCCGACTTCAAGTTCAACACCTCGACCGCCAACCTGGTCGTCGAGGGCAACACGACCTGGAGCGATTTCCTGTTCAGCGGCAAGGGCAGCGACAAGATCTACGGCTACAGCGGCGACGACACCCTCGTCGGCGGGGCCGGCAACGACACGCTCTTCGGCGGCACCGGGGCCGACCGGTTCTTCGGCGGCGCTGGCACCGACACCGTCAGCTACTTCGGCACCGCTGCCGGCGTCAGCGTGAACCTGGCCGGCACGGGCAGCGGCGGCGAGGCCCAGGGCGACACCTTCAACGGCGTCGAGAATGTCGACGGGACGAGCTTTGCCGATACCCTGATCGGCAATGCCGCCGACAACAGGCTGCAGGGCTTCGATGGCAATGACGACCTTCGCGGCGGGGACGGCGCGGACATCCTGGTCGGCGGTGCCGGGGCCGACAAGTTCGACGGCGGCAACGGCGTCGACACCGTCAGCTATTTCAGCAGCAGCACCGGCGTCAGGGTGAACCTGCAGACGGGCACGGCCGGCGACGGCGAGGCCCAGGGCGACACCCTCGTCCGGGTCGAGAACATCTCCGGCAGCCAGGGCCACGACAAGCTCTACGGCAATACCGGGGCCAACACCCTGCAGGGCTGGAGCGGCAACGATCTGCTCCAGGGCGGCGCCGGCAAGGATACGCTGAGCGGCGGGGCCGGGGCCGATAAGTTCGCCTATGTCGCGGTCGGCGACAGCGTGGTCGGCGCCAATGCCGACCGGATCACCGACTTCACCCGGTCGCAGGGCGACAAGATCGACCTGTCGGGCATCGACGCCAACACCGGCGCGACGGGCAACCAGGCCTTCACCTTCATCGGCAACGGCCTGTTCACCCACCATGCCGGCGAGCTGCGCTTCGCCTATAACGGCAGCGACACCACCATCGCCGGCGACGTCAACGGCGACGGCACGTCGGACTTCCACATCACGCTGACCGGCAAGATCGCCCTGCTGGTATCTGACTTCGTCCTGTAGGACCGGCGTTCAGCCGAACGGAAAGGGCCGGCTTTCGCCGGCCCTTCTTTTATCAGCGGAGCAGAGCCTACTTGCCCATGCCCTTGTCCCAGGCGGCGTGGGTCCAGGCCGCATCGCCGGGGTCCTTGGTGATCACCGGGTCGCTCTTGCTCGACAGCAGCACCTGCACCGTGCGCTTGTACGCCTCCGGGTCCAGCCAGCCGATCTTGTCGTCCGGCACGGTGATCAGCTTGGCGATGTTCTCGGCCATGCGGGTCTGCACCTCGTCGGTGGTCGCGCCGGACGCGTCGGCCTCGGCGACGATCTTGCCGGCCTCGTCCGGATGCGCCTTGGCATACGCCCAGCCCTTGGCCGACGCCTTGATGAAGCGGCCCAGCCGGTCGACATAGGCCGGGTCCTTCAGCTTGGAGTCGAGCGCATACAGCCCGTCCTCCAGCGTCGCCACGCCCTGGTCCTCGTAGTAGAAGGTGATCAGGTCGCTCTCCGGCACGCCGGCGTCGATCACCTGCCAGTACTCGTTGTAGATCATGGTCGAGATGCAGGCCGCCTGGTTCTGCAGCAGCGGGTCGACGTTGAAGCCCTGGCGCAGCACCTTGACATCCGGGTTCGCGCCCGAGGTCGACAGGCCCAGCTTGCCCATCCAGGACAGGAACGGATACTCGTTGCCGGCGAACCAGACGCCGAGGGTCTTGCCCTTGAAGTCGGCCGGCGAGGTGACGCCGCTGTCCTTCTTGCAGGTCAGCATCATGCCGGAGCGGTTGAAGAACTGCGCGACATTCACCAGCGGCACGCCCTTCTCGCGCGCCGCCAGGGCCGCCGGCATCCATTCGACGATGACGTCGGCGCCGCCGGCCGCGATCACCTGGGGCGGGGCGATGTCCGGCCCGCCGGGCTTGATCGTGACGTCCAGCCCCTCATCCGTGTAGAAGCCCTTGTCGGCCGCGACGTAGTAGCCGCCGAACTGCGCCTGGGTGACCCATTTCAGCTGGATGGTGAAAGGGTCCGCCGCCTGCGCCATGCCCATGGCCGCGAGCAGCGCCGCGGCCGAGGCCAGTCCCAGAATCGTCTTTTTCATATGCCTCTCCCGTTCGTTCGATGCCCTGGCTGTTAGTGTGACGTCTCCCGCATCGAAGGGTGCCAGAAGGTCGTCGCCCGCTCCACCAAGGCGAGCAGCCCGTAGGAGGCGGAGCCGGCAACCGCCGCGACCAGGATGGTGGCCCAGACCATGTCGACATTGAGGCGCGCCACCTCGGTCGAGATGCGGAAGCCCATGCCGTAGATCGGGGTGCCGAAGAACTCGGCGACGATGGCGCCGATCAGGGCCAGGGTGGCGTTCAGCTTCAGCGCGTTGAAGATGAAAGGGAGCGCCCCCGGCAGCCGCAGCTTCCACAGCGTCTGCCAGTAGCCGGCGGCGTAGGACCGCATCAGGTCGCGCTCCATCGTCCCCGCGGCCTCGAGCCCGGCCAGCGCGTTCACCAGCATCGGGAAGAAGGTCATGACCACGACCACGGCGGCCTTGGAGTGCCAGTCGAAGCCGAACCACATGATCATGACCGGGGCGATGCCGACGATCGGCATGGCCGAGACGGCGGAGCCGAGCGGCAGCAGGCCACGCTGCAGGAAGGGCGAGCGGTCGATCGCCACCGCCGTCAGGAAGCCGGCGCCGGAGCCGATCAGGAATCCGGGGATGGCCGAGCGGATGAAGGTCTGGACGAAGTCGACCCACAGCGTGTCGGTGCTGGCGGCGAAGCGCGCGGCGATCTGCGACGGCGCCGGCAGCAGGATCTGCGGCACCTGGAATCCGGTGACCAGCACCTGCCACAGCCACAGCAGCACGGCGCCGAACAGGATCGGCACGGCGATGCCCGCGGCCCGGCCGGGCACCGGCGACAGGCCGCGCAATGCCGCCCAGGCAGCCGCCACCGCCGCCAGGATCGGCAGGGCGATCCAGGCGGTGCCGGATGCGAAGACGCCACCATCGCCGATCCACCACAGCACGAAGCCGGCGAGGACCACCGCGAGGACGAGCCAGCCCAGGCTGCGAAGTACCCGCGCGCTCATCCTCGCCCCCCACGGCTGGCGATGACGGCGCGCTCGGCCAGGGTGACGGCGAAGACGCAGAGCAGGGCCAGGATCGCCGCCATCACCAGCGCCGACCACAGCTGGATCATCTGGCCGAAATAGGAGCCGGTGAGGAGCCGCGCGCCGATGCCGGCCTGGGCGCCGGTCGGCAGCTCGCCGACGATGGCGCCGACCAGGGCCAGCGAGATGCCGATCTTCAGGCTGGGGAACAGGAACGGCACCGAAGCCGGCCAGCGCAGCTTCCAGAACAGCTGCGCCCCGCTGGCCGAGTACGTCCGCATCAGGTCGAGCTGCAGCGGGTCGGGCGAGCGCAGGCCCTTGACCATGCCGATGGTGACCGGGAAGAAGCTGAGATAGGCCGAGATGATCGATTTCGGGATCACGCCGGTGAGGCCGATATTGCCGAGCACGACCACGATCATCGGCGCGATCGCCAGGATCGGCACGGTCTGGCTGGCGATCACCCAGGGCATCAGCGACCGGTCGAGCGTCGGCACATGGACGATGCCGACGGCGAGCAGGATGCCGAGCAGCGTGCCGAGGACAAAGCCGAGCAGGGTCGAGCTCATCGTCACCCAGGCGTGGTAGACGAGGCTGCGGTTGCTGGTCACCGGCCGGCCGACGGTGCTGCCCCACAGATCGGCCGCCACCTGGTCCGGCGTCGGCAGCAGCGGACGGTCCAGCTTCCAGACGGCCTCCAGGAACTGCTGCGTGGTCCAGTCCGGGCCGGCGCGGTTCAACCGCTCCGCCGCCGCCGGCGCGTTCAGCCAGAGGGAGGCGAGGTACCAGACCACCAGCAGCACGGCGAGCACGGTCGCCAGCGGCAGCGCCCGCCCGCCCTTCAGCCGCGCCCAGGTACCGGGGCGGGCCGGCAGGGATGCGGTGAGGGCGGTCATGCGGCCTTCCGACGGATAGGCCCCGCACTAACCGAGTCCTCCCCCCTCCCCTTGCGGGAGGGGGGACAAGGAGTGAGGCCGGCTCAAGACGTCGGGAATCATTCGTAGGAGTGCCCGGCGCGCAGGCCTTCGCGGACCTGCTGGGCGATGGCGAGGAATTCCGGCGTCTCGCGGATGTCGAGGTCGCGCTGGCGCGGCAGGTCGCTGTCGATCACGTCGAGGATCCGGCCCGGCCGCGGCGACATCACCACGATCTTGGAGGACAGGAACACCGCCTCCGGGATCGAATGGGTGACGAAGATCACGGTCAGGCTGGTGCGGTTCCACAGCTCCAGCAGATGGACGTTGAGGTTGTCGCGGGTGATCTCGTCGAGCGCGCCGAAAGGCTCGTCCATCAGCAGCAGCTTCGGCTGAAAGCCGAGGGCGCGGGCGATCGACACCCGCTGCTGCATGCCGCCGGAAAGCTGCCAGGGGAACTTCTTCTCGAACTGGCCGAGCCCGACGGTGCCGAGCGCGGCGCGTGCCCGCTCCTGCCGCTCCGCCGCCGGCACGCCCATGATCTCGAGCGGCAGTTCGACGTTGCGGCGGACATTGCGCCAGGGATAGAGGGCCGGGGCCTGGAACACATAGCCATAGGCACGGGCCAGCCGCGCCTCTTCCGGCGTCAGCCCGTTGACCGTGACCGAGCCTGCGGTCGGCCGCACCAGGTCGGCCACCACCCGCATCAGCGTGGTCTTGCCGCAGCCGGACGGGCCGATCAGCGACACGAACTCGCCCTCGCCGATGGTCAGGTCGACATCCTGCAGCGCCGTCACCGGCGCGTCGGCGGTCTGGAAGGTCAGGCCGAGGCCGCGGGCTTCGACCACCGGCGGGGCGGCGGGCGCCGCCGCCTGAGAGGATTGCCGGACCGCCGACACCGCCATGCCTCAGCCCGCCTTCTGTTCGAGCGAGCGGTCGTAGTCGAGCACGGCGCGCAGCAGCACATTGGCGCCGGCGGCGGCGTGGTCGAACTCGATGCTCTCCTCCTCATTGTGGCTGATGCCCTCGCGGCACGGCACGAAGATCATCGCAGTCGGCGCCACCCGGGCGATATAGGCGGAATCGTGCCCTGGGCCGGAGACGATGCGGCGGTGGGAGAAGCCGTTGGCCTGCGCCGCCGCCTCGACCGCGTCGATGCAGGCCGGGTCGAACCGCACCGCCGGCGAATCCCAGATCGCCTCGACCTTGACGTCCAGCTTCAGCTCCGCCGCGATCCGGTCGATCGCCTCCCGCGCCGCCGTCTCCATCACCCCGATCTTCGCATCGTCGGGGTGGCGGTAGTCGATGGTGAAGAACACCTCGCCCGGGATGACGTTGCGGCTGTTCGGCCGCACCTCGACCAGGCCGACGGTGGCGACCGCGTCGGCCGTGGCGTCGCCGACCGCGATCACCGCCTCGATCATCCGGGCGGCGCCGCGCAGCGCGTCGCGGCGCAGCCGCATCGGGGTCGAGCCGGCATGGCTCTCGCGGCCGGTCACCGTCACCTCGTACCAGCGCATGCCCTGCACGCCGGTGACGACGCCGATCACCTTCTCCTCGGCCTCGAGGATCGGCCCCTGCTCGATATGCAGCTCGAAATGCGCGCCGAGTTTGCGCTGTCCGACCGGGACCTCGCCCCTGTAGCCGATCCGCTCCAGCTCTTCGCCGAAGCGCCGGCCCTCTCGGTCCTCGCGGCTGTAGGCATACTCCTTGGTGAACACCCCGGCGAAGACGCCGGAGGCCAGCATCGCCGGGGCGAAGCGGGAGCCCTCCTCATTGGTCCAGTTGATCACCTCGATCGGCGCGTTGGTCTCGTAGCCGGTGTCGTGCAGCGTGCGCAGCAGCTCCAGCCCCGAGAGGACCCCGAGGATGCCGTCGAACTTGCCGCCCGTCGGCTGGGTGTCGAGATGGCTGCCGACGCAGATCGGCGGCAGCGCGTTGTCCCGGCCCGGCCGGCGAGCGAACATGTTGCCGACCTCGTCGACGGTGACGGTGCAGCCGACCGCCTCGCACTGCTTCCTGAACCAGTCCCGGACCTGCTTGTCCAGGTCGGTCAGGGTCAGGCGCCTGACCCCGCCCTTCGGGGTCTTGCCGAACTCGGCGGTCTCCATGATCGCGTCCCAGAGGCGCTGCGGATCGATCTGGATGTTTGGCTGCATCGTTCACACGTCCTTGAGGTCATGTCCGGGGCATGATCCCCGGGATCAGGCCGGCTTGCGGATGAAATCGGCCTCGATGGTCGAGGCCGGCTGCCCCGCCACCTCGCGGGTGTAGGCCAGCTTCAGATGGGTGCCGTCGACCAGGGTGCGGCGGTAGAGCTGGCGCTCGACCTTGCCTTCCTTGGTGGTGCCGACGACCTCGACCGTCAGGGTCGGGCCGGCCAGGCTGGCGGTGGCATAGGCGCGGTCGGCCGGGACCGAGGCGGTCCAGAAGTTCGGCCGGGTCGAGGGCTGGAAGCCCAGCTCGCGCTCGCGGAACTCCAGCCCATCCTTGCCGTCGCCGGCCTGGACGTTGCGCCAGAACAGCCGGAAGCCGCCATCGGTCCGCGGCTCGACGATCACCGCCGAGGCGCGCTGCACCTCCTCCTGGCTCGCGCCGATCCAGGAGCCGGCGAAATCGTCGAGCTTGGCTTCCGCCACAGGTCCGGGCGCCGGCGCCTTGCTGCCGGCACATCCGGCGAGCGCCGCGGCCATGATCCCCACCAGCACCGCGCGTCGCATGACAGCCATTGTACCCCTCGCTTCTTTTCGTATCGGATGATCGGAAGGGCGCCATCATGACCGATCGCTCCCGAGCCGACGATGCCAAATTGCATCAAAGTGAGAGGGTTATTCGGCGGCGTCCTTGCGCATCGGGTTGTTGGGGTGGTGCTGCCAGTTCAGATAAGGCCGGCCGGTGTCGACCGTCTGCATGGTGATGCAGCTGTCGACCGGGCAGACATGCATGCACAGGTTGCAGCCGACGCACTCCGCCTCGTTGATCTCGTAGCGCCGCGCGCCCTCCGGCGTGCGCAGCTTGAAGATCGACTGATGCGAGGTGTCCTCGCAGGCGATGTAGCACTTGCCGCACTGGATGCAGGCATCCTGGTTGATGTTGGCGACCGACTTGAAGTTGATGTTCAGGTCCTGCCATTCGACGAAGTTCGGCACCGCCAGGCCCTGGAAGGCACGGGTGCCGGCATAGCCCTTGCCGTCCATCCAGTTGGCCAGGCCGGTCGCCATGTCCTCGACGATCTTGAAGCCGTGGGTCATCGCCGCGGTGCAGACCTGGACGTTGGTGGCGCCCAGCGCCATGAACTCCGCCGCGTCGCGCCAGGTCGAGACGCCGCCGATCGCCGAGATCGCCATGCCGCGGCATTCCGGGTCGCGGGCGATCTGGCCGACCATGCGCAGCGCGATCGGCTTCACCGCCGGGCCGCAATAGCCGCCATGGGTGCCGAGGCCGTCGACCGTCGGCGTGGGCGCCATCAGGTCGAGGTCGATCGAGACGATCGACTGGATGGTGTTGATCAGCGACACCGCGTCGGCGCCGCCGCGCTTGGCCGCCCGCGCCGGCGCCAGCACATTGGTGATGTTCGGCGTCAGCTTGACGATCACCGGCATGCGCGAGTGCTGCTTGCACCAGCGGGTGACCATCTCGACATACTCCGGCACCTGGCCGACTGCGGAGCCCATGCCGCGCTCGGACATGCCGTGCGGGCAGCCGAAGTTCAGCTCGATGCCGTCGGCGCCGGTGTCCTCGACCAGCGGCAGGATCGCCTTCCAGCTCGCCTCCTCGCAGGGCACCATCAGCGACACGATCATCGCCCGGTCCGGCCAGTCGCGCTTGACCTGCTTGATCTCGCGCAGGTTGACGTCCAGCGGCCGGTCGGTGATCAGCTCGATGTTGTTGAGGCCGGCGACGCGGGTGCCGTTGTAGCTGACCGCGCCGTAGCGGGAGGAGACGTTGACCACCGGCGGATCCTCGCCCAGCGTCTTCCACACCACCCCGCCCCAGCCGGCGCGGAAGGCGCGGACGACGTTGTATTCCTTGTCCGTCGGCGGCGCCGAGGCCAGCCAGTACGGGTTCGGGGAGCGGATACCCAGGAAGTCGTTGCTCAGATCGGCCATGACAGCCTCCAGCTGGTGTTCCTCGGCTCTGCGGCCGCTTGTTTTCTCGTCCGACCGGCGGCGCCGGCCGGGTCAAACCGTCAGCAGCGCCTCGACCTCGTCTGGCAGCCGATCGCCCCGGAACGGGTTGCGCACGGTGACGCCGCCCAGCGTGACGCCGTCCGCCATGTCCTCGCTCAAGAGCGTGGTGCAGCCATGGCTGCCGGCGGTCGACAGCATCATGGCGTCCCAATAGCTGAACCGCTTGGCGGCCGCTTCCCGCGCCGACGTCACGACATTCGTGTCAGCCGCAGCAACCGTCGCAAACAGCTCCACCCAGTCGCCGATCTGGGCCGCGGCATCGGCCGCCGGCAACAGGCGGCGGCGCTGGGAGGTGACGTAGAATTCCCCCAGCGCCTGGAGCGTGAGGACACTGTCCGCGTGCACCGCGCGCTCGACGATCTCCTTCGCCCGGCGGTGCTTCTCGCCCTCGGCAGTGTCGATCGCATAGACCAGGACGTTGGTGTCCAAGGTGAACCGCCTATCGGTCATGCAGCGCGTCGCGGTCGAAAGGCTCCGGCGATGCGCTGCGATAGCCATGCGCCATGCGGGCCCGCGTCCGCTCCAGCGCCGCCTGCTGCGACGGGGTCAGGACGCGCCGGCGCGACACCGGCACCACCCGGGCCACCGGCTCGCCGCGGCGGGTGATGACGAATTCCTGGCCGGATTCGACCGCACGGATCATCTCGGCGAAACCCTGATTGGCCTCACGCAGGGTGATGGTGGCGCTGGATCCATCGCTCATGGCGTCACTCCTCCGAATGCACTACTTATGTAGCACATTCAGCGCCGCAGCGCCCGGTCGATCGACAGCGCCGCCAGCTTGCCGTCCTGCACGGCGCTGACGGTCAGGTCCTGGCCCGGCACGCAGTCGCCGCCGGCCCAGACGCCGGACAGCGAGGTCTGCTTCTCCTCGTTCACGGCGATCCGGTTGCCGGCCATGTCCAGCGTCTCCGCCTCATTGGCAAAGGCAGAGGGCACCAGGTACTGGCCGATCGCGGTGAACACCTGGTCGGCCAGCAGGGTGAAGCGGTCGCCGGTGCCGGCCAGGCGACCCTGCGCGTCGAGCTGGGTGTGCTCGAATTCGATCTCCTTCACCGACGGGCCCTTGCCGTTGGCGGGCCAGCCCAGGATGCGGCGCGGCTGGGCCCAGTGCCGGACGGTGACGCCGTTGACCTGGGTCCAGTCCTGTTCCTTCCAGGTGGCGGACATCTGCTCAGCGCCGCGGCGGTAGACCAGCGTCACCTCCTCCGCTCCCAGCCGCTTGGCCTGGGTGGCGGCATCGATCGCGGTGTTGCCGCCGCCGATCACCACCACGCGGCGGCCGACCGGCACCGACCTCTTGTCCGCAGCCTGGCGCAGCCGGGCGATGAAGTCGACCGCGCTCTCCACCCCGGCCAGGGCTTCGCCGTCGCAGCCCAACGCATTGACGGCATTGTGGCCGAGGCCGAGAAACACCGCGTCGTACTCGCGACGCAGCTCGCTCAGGCTGATATCGCGGCCCAGCGCCATGCCGGTGCGGATCTCGATGCCGCCGATCTCCAGAATATAGGCCAGCTCGGCCTGGGCGAAGCCGTCCGCCATCTTGTAGGCGGCGAGGCCGTACTCGTTCAGCCCGCCGCCCTTCGCCTTCGCCTCGAACACCACCACGTCGTGGCCCAGCATGGCGAGGCGGTGGGCACAGGCCAGGCCGGCAGGGCCGGCGCCGACCACGGCAACGCGCTTGCCGGTCGACGGCGCGCGGCTGAACAGCTGCTCGCCGCGCAGGAACACATGGTCGGTGGCGTAGCGCTGCAGGGCGCTGATCGCCACCGGCTTCTCCTCCTGGTGGTTGCGGACGCACGCGTCCTCGCACAGCTCCTCGACCGGACAGACCCGGGCGCACATGCCGCCCATGATGTTGGCGGCGAGGATGGCCTGCGCCGCGCCCTTCACATTGTCGGTGGCGATGCCCTTGATGAAGGCCGGGATGTCGATCCCGGTCGGGCAGGCCTCGATGCAGGGCGCGTCGTAGCAGAAATAGCAGCGGCTGGATTCGATCAGCGCGGTGCGCCGGTCGAGCGGCGGATGGATCTCCGCGAAGTCCTCGGCGATGCGGTCGGCGCCGAGGCGCCCGGCCGCGATGTCGGATCCCGTCGTCATTCCCAGCCTCCGATGACCCGATCCGGCCGGCCCCTCGCCTGCCATCCCCGGCCTCATATCCCGGCGCCGCGTCCGGATTTCCCGGTTTCGATCGCGGCCCCGCACCTCACCTGAGCGGAACGGTATCGAGAACCTGACCAAATGGTCAACTCTATTTTCAATTGAGAGTGGCTATCATTTGCGTTTGTTTCAGGACACCGAATCGTGCTAGGAACATTTCAGGAACGATAAATGGCAACGCGGGAGAGACGGCGCATGGACCGACATGTCCGGTGGGCCCCGGCCCAAGGCATCGGCCTGGAGCATCTGCGGCTGCACCGCAGCGGCGCCTGGATCCAGGCCGACAGCGTGGTGATCGGCGGCGATGAAGGCGTGGAATGGGCCCTGAGCTACACCATGGTGATGGATGCCGAATGGCGGGTGCGATCGGTGGCGGTGACCGATCATGCCGGGGACCGGCGGCTGCGGCTGATCGCGGATGGCGGAGGCGCCTGGACCACCGGCGACGGCACGCCGCTGCCGCAGCTGGAAGGCTGCATCGATGTCGACCTGGTGGCGACGCCCTTCACCAACACCCTGCCGATCCGCCGGCTGGGGCTGGAGCCCGGCGAATCGGCCGAGATCCGGGCGGCCTATCTGCCGCTGCCGGACCTGGTGCCCTTCGCCGCGACGCAGCGCTATACCCATCTCGCCCTGCGGCGCTGGCGTTTCGAATCGCTGGACGGCAGCGGCTTCACCGCCGAGATCAGCACCGACGCCAACGAGCTGGTGCTGGACTATCCCGGCCTGTATCGCCGGGTGGGCTGAGATCGGCGGCCTGCGTCCAACTCTCCAGCCCCTTCTTCGTCATGGCGAGGCGCGCAGCGCCGCGGCCATGACGGGTCAATATTCAGGCGGCTGCATTAGAGCCGGCTAACCTCGCCACCCGATCGCTGCCGCTGGCGGAAGCGGCGGACCTTGTCGGAGGTGCCGCAATCGGCCATCAGGCACCAGCGCCGGCTGGCGTTCTTGCTGCGGTCGTAGAACAGCCAGGCGCAGTCATGGCCGGCACAGCGCTTCAGCCGTGCCGGCTCGCCCCGGAGCAGGAGGTCGAGCGCATCCATCGTCAGACGATGCCGCACCGCCGTCCCGTCCGCGGGCGGCGCGTCTTGCCAGGCGCCTCCGGCCGCGGTGACGGTCAGCCGACGCCGGGCAGCGGCCTCCGCCACCTCCGCCTGCAGCTCGGCCACCGCGCCCGCCGGCGGATCGGCCCGGGTCGCCACGGCGTCGAGCACCGCATGCAGCGTTGCGCGAAGCCGGATCAGCCGGGCCCAGCCCGCCGAATCGATCCGCGGCGTCTCGCCGAAGACATGGGTGCACCACGCGGCCAGGGCGGCAGGGGTGCCGGCCCGTTCCCGCGGCCCCGGCCCGCCCCATCCCGACAGGGTGTTGCAGAAATCCAGGCAGGCGAAGCCGCCGACCAGCTGCGGTTCGGACGGGGGTGGCTGCTCAGAAGGCATGAAACCAGCATAGCCCCTTTGACAGGTTTCCGCGAGACCTATATCGTTACCAGCAAACGTCCGAAAGATGGTTACATGCGCTGGAACGCCCTCGGCCGGCTCTATGCCGGCGTCGGCCTGTCGGGCATCGGCCCGATCCTGGTCCGCACCAGCCCGGTCGACCCCGCCGCCACCGCCTTCTGGCGCCTGATGCTGAGCTGCATCCCGGCGACGATCGTGGCCTGGCGGTCGCCCGGCATGCCGGCGCGCGACATCGGCCTGGCCCTGCTGGCCGGGGTGATGCTGGCCGCCGACCTGGTGCTGTGGAACGCCTCGATCGTGCGCACCAGCGTGCTGGAGGCGACGCTGCTGGTGATGATCTACCCGCTGCTGGTGGCGCTGCTGCCGGCGTTGTGGCGGTGGTGCCGGCCGGACGGAAGGGTGGTCGGCGGCGGCCTCGTCGCTTTCCTCGGCATCGCCATCCTGGCCGGGGCCCGCGGCGCCGCCGGCGGCGACCTGCTGGGCAACGGCATGGCGCTGCTGGCCGCCCTGTTCTACGCCGTGTGCTTCCTGATCTCGGCGACGCTGTGCCGGCGGCGGGACGCCGCCACCGTCACCTTGTGGACCCTGGTCGGCGCCGCGCTGGGCGCCCTGCCGGTGGCGCTGCTGCAGGACCGGATCCTGCCGGCCGAGGCGACGGGCTGGCTGAACCTGGCGGCCCAGGCGCTGATCGCCTTCGCCTCCCAGCTCCTGATCGCCCGGGCGCTGCGGACGCTCGATGCCGGCTTCTCCGCCGTCGCCGGCTACGGCCAGCCGGTGGTGGCGACGCTGCTGGCCTGGCCGATCCTGGGCCAGGTGCCGCAGGCCGCCGCGCTGGTCGGCAGCGTCTTCATCATCGCCGGC
>NZ_JANX01000130.1 GCF_000767795.1 Inquilinus limosus MP06
GGTTGAAAATGCCGACAGGGTGCGTCGAACGGCTTGCCCGATGCAAAGGCATCGCGCTGCGCCGCTCTCCTGCCCTGTCGGCATTTTCAACCGGCGCAGGGCATAGGGAGTGTGAGAAATGCGGGCTAACGCAGCCCGCGCAACAAAAGAAAAGCCCCGCGATGCCGAGGCATCGCGGGGCTTGTGCGGAAGGAGGGAACGGGGACCCGGACGCCCGTGGGCCAGGCGTCCGGGCCGATCCCCCCGACCGGCCTCAGCCGGTCAGAGCACGAAGTCGCCGATCACCAGGGTGGCCGCACCCTTGACCTGGATCTCGAAGTCGGCATGGCCGTCGCCATTGATGTCGCCGCTGAGGATCCCGCCCTGGAAGTGCAGCTGACCAGCGACGCCGGTGAAGTTGGCCGACCCGATGAAGGAGAAGGCCTGGTCGCCGGCGACCTTGGTGTTGGCGTCGATGTAGTGCAGGTCGATCTTGTCGCCCTGGCTGTGGCTGAAGTCGGTGATCACGTCCCGGCCCGCGCCGACCACCGAATGGGCGATCGACTGGAACCGGAAGCTGTCGGCGCCCGCGCCGCCGGTCAGGGTGTCAGTCCCTGCGCCGCCGTCGAGGACGTCGTTGCCCGCCTTACCATCGAGGATGTCGTTACCGGCCAGGCCGGCGAGGCCGTTGGCGGTCTCGTTGCCCCAGATGGTGTTGGCGGCGGCATTGCCGACGCCCTGCGAGCCCGAGCCGGCCGCCAGCATCAGGTTCTCGACGTTGTCGGCCAGGGTCCAGCTCTTGGTCGAAACGACCCAGTCGATCCCGCCGTCGGCCTGCTCCTGGGTCCGGTCGCCGAAGTTGTCGACGTAGTAGGTGTCGTTGCCCGCGCCGCCGATCATGATATCGGCACCCGCGCCACCGACGATCACGTCGTTGCCGAGGCCACCCGTGATGGTGTCGTTGCCGGCATCGCCGTACAGGGTGTCGGCGCCCGTGCCGCCGTCGATCCGATCGTCGCCATTGGCACCATGGATCACGTCGTTGCCGAGATAGCCGTTCAGGTGATCGGCATTGGCGGTGCCGTTCAGACGATCGGCCGAGCCGACGGTGTCGCCGACGATGTTGGCCAGCGAGTTGGCGCCGAGGCCGACGACGTTCAGCACCGAGCCCAGCAGGCCGGTCACGACGCTGAGCGGGCCGACATGCGACAGGCCGCTGACGTCGATGCTGGTGACCGCGTCACCCAGCGAGGACAGGATGGTGTCCAGCGCCGCCTCGAGGGTGTTGCCGCCGCCGAGCAGGCTGCCCAGCACGCCATGCAGGTCCAGGATGCCGCCGAGGCCGTCGCCGCCCAGCAGGCCGCCGAGCACACCCTCGACCGTCGACAGGACGCCGCCGAGGATGCCCTCGACCAGGCCGCCGACATTGCCGAGATCGACGCCGCCCAGACCGCCGCCGAGGACGTCGCCGCCCAGGAGGCCGTCGAGCAGGCCGGTGACGGTGCCGAGCAGGCCGCCCAGCAGATCGCCGCCCAGCAGGTCGCCGCCGGTCAGGCCGCTCAGCAGGCCCTCGACCGTGCTGAGCACGCCGCCCAGCAGATCGCCGCCGCCGGTGATGCCGCCAGCAGATCGCCCAGCACGCCGGTGAGGCTGCCCAGCAGGTCGCCACCCAGCAGGTCGCCGCCGAGGACGCCGTTCAGCAGGTCGGTGACGGTGCCGAGCAGGCCGCCCAGCAGGTCGCCGCCGCCGGTGCCGCCCAGCAGGCCGCCCAGCAGATCACCGCCCAGCAGGCCGTTCAGCAGATCGCCGACCGAACCGAGCAGGCCGCCCAGCAGGTCGCCGCCCAGCAGGTCGCCACCCAGCAGGCCGCCGACGATGCCCTCGACCGCGCCAAGCAGGCCGCCCAGCAGGTCGCCGACCACCGGAGAGTCCCGCCCAGCGCGGCGCCCAGCACATCGCCGCCGCCCAGGACGCCGCCCAGCAGGCCCTGGACCAGGTCGAGCACGCCACCGAGCAGGTCGCCGCCCAGCAGGTCGCCGTCGAGGATGCCGCCCAGCAGGCTGCTGACCGTGTCGAGCACGCCGCCGAGGACGCCGCCCAGCAGGTCGCCATGCAGGATGTTGCCGAGCAGATCCTCGACCCCGCCGAGCAGGCCGCCGGTCAGGTCGCTGCCGAGCGCGCCGCCGAGCAGGCCGTTGAGCAGCCCGTCGACCAGACCGAAGACGCCGCCGAGGAGCCCTTCGCCCTCGGAGGTGCCCAGGATCAGGCCGTCCAGGGAGCCCAGGACGCTCTTCACCGTGCCGATCACGCCGCTGAGGAGATCCTCGCTGAGAAGATTCCCGAGCAGACCATCGCTTCCGAGCAGACCGCCGAGAAGGCCGTCATCGCCCAGCAGGCCGCCAAGGAGACCGTCGTTGCCCAGCAGGCCGCCGAGCAGTCCGTCATCTCCGAGCAGGCCGTCAAGAAGACCCATTGTTTTCCTCCTCCAAAAACTCTTGCCAAGCCGACAGCCCGGCCGCCGCCCACAGGGCTAGCCAGCCGGCATTCAGGCAAAAAACGATAGGGCTGTCCATGGAAATTCCCGTTTTTTACTTTTCAAAGACGAAATAGACGGATGAAATTGATTCCGGATAAATTCCACCAGCGAGACCAGTTCTTTCATTTCTCGATCAAAGTCATATTATTACTTATATAAAACAATTTTATTTCCATTCGACCTTCGCGTGCGCCCGTTTGCTGCGCGAAATATGTCGTTGATCCGACAGAGTTCCGGGCATGTCGGGAACGCGTCCGCGACTCGTTCGGCAGCGAGCTTGCGGCGCAGCCCCGGCCCGGAGACCCGATGGCGAAATGCCGAACCCGGAGGCGCCACCGACCGCCACGGTGGACGGCTTTGCTCGCGCTATTCTTGTGGCATGTCGAAAAATGTGACACCGACCCCTCAGGATCTTTGAGCGAATCAGCAATGGGCGAATGGAACCCCAGCCGGGCGGAGGTGGCGACTCCCGCTGATCTTGCCGGACCGCCGCGGCGCTTCGGCCCGTCTGTCATGGGCGGTCGCATTGCCGGCCCCGGCGGGGTAGACTCCTCAACCAGGGTCGACTCAAGGCTCGGCGAGAACGGCTGGACACCGGGCGCGATCGCCTCGTACAACCCTGGGTATTCATGACGGGATATGCACTGCAATTGAGCAGTAGCCCCGGATCCGGTGAGGGAGGGCATTTTGAACGTGGAATCCACTGGCATTAGCGAAGCCGATCTGCGCGACGCATTGAAGAAGCTGGCGGTGGCGAGCGACCTGCGCTTCGGCCAGGTGGTCGGCCTGGCCGCACTGATCGCGCTGCTGCCGGGCGTCGAGACGATCAATGAGGAGAAGGTCAAGGAGCTCGTCGAGCACCTGACCCGGGGCGTGCCGGGCGGCCAGAATCTCACCATCCCGGCGGTCAACATCGCCAACAACGTGATCAAGGCCGCGCGCGAGGCCAAGGGCGCCAGCAGCACCGGCACCGTCGGCACCGCCTGAGGCGGATGCGGATCGACCCCCATCCCGCGGTCCGGCGGGATGGGGCGACGGTTCAGAGCAGGATCAGGGCGGCCAGGCCGAGAAAGGCGAAGAAGCCGACCACGTCGGTGACGGTGGTCAGGAACACGCCGCTGGAGACCGCCGGATCCACCCCGAAGCGCTGCAGCGCCAGTGGGATCACGGTTCCTGAGAAGGCGGCGGCCAGCAGGTTGATGATCATGGCCGCGCCGATCACCACCGCCAGGCGCGGATCCGAGAACCACAGCCACACCACCCCACCGGCGATCGCCGCGAACAGCAGGCCGTTGATCACGCCGACCAGCACCTCCTTCCACAGGATGCGGACGGCGTTGCTGTCGGTCAGCTCGCGCATCGCCAGCGCCCGCACCGCGACGGTCAGGGTCTGGGTGCCGGCATTGCCGCCCATCGAGGCGACGATCGGCATCAGCACCGCCAGCGCCACCACCTTGCTGATCGTGTCCTCGAACAGGCCGATCACCGACGAGGCCAGGACGGCGGTCAGCAGGTTGACGAACAGCCAGGAGAAGCGCGACCGGGTGGTGGCCGCGACGTCGCGGTACAGGTCGCTCTGCTCGCCGATGCCGCCGAGGCGGAAGATGTCCTCCTCCGCCTCCTCGTCGATGACGTCGACCACGTCGTCGAGGGTGATGACGCCGAGCAGCTTGCCGTCGCGGTCGACCACCGGCGCCGAGACCATGCCATAGCGCCGGAACAGCAGCGCCACCTCCTCCTGGTCCATCTCCGCCGGGATCGGGTGGATGTCCTCCAGCCCGAGCTCCGCCAGCTTCGCCGGCCGCCGGCCGCGCAGGAAGCGGGATAGCGGCAGCTGGCCGCTGGGCTTGCCGTGCACATCGACCAGGAACAGGCTGTAGAACTCGTCCGGCAGCTCCTCGGCGGCGCGCAGCCAGTCGATGGTCTTGCCGACGGTCCAGTAGTCCGGCACCGACACCAGCTCGCGCTGCATCAGGCGGCCGGCGGAGTATTCCGGGAAGTCGAGGCCCTCGAGCAGGAGCCGCCGCTCCTCGGCCGGGATGTTGGCCAGGACCGCATCGCGCTCGCCCTCGTCGAGGGTCTCGATCAGCGCCAGCGCGTCGTCGGAATCGAGCTCCTGCAGCGCCGCCGCGACATCCTGCGGCCCGAGCAGGTCGAGCACCTCCTGCCGGACGTCCTCGTTCAGCCAGGCCAGCGCCTCGGCGTCGGTGGTCAGCTGCACCCGGATCAGCCCGACGACGACGCGCCGGTCGTCCGGATGCAGTGCCTCGATCAGCGCCGCCAGGTCGGCGGAATGGAGCGGCGCCAGCCGCTCCTCCACCTCGGCGAGGCGGTGGTCGTCCAGCGCCTCCTCGATCTCCTGCACGAAGCCGGGCGGCAGGCCGTATTCCTGGGCGTCCGCCGTCTGGGGGTCGGGCGCCGCGCTCACCTCAGACCGACAGGGCTTCGAGCGCCACGTGCGACGCCTGCCGCGCATGGGCGTCGATCGGGCAGACCGCCCCCGCCAGCTGCGCGTCGACCGTGGCGATCGCCGTGACGTTGACCAGGCCGCGCACCGTCACCGATGGGGTGACGATATGGGCCGGCCTGGCGACGCCCAGCAGCATCGGGCCGATCGAGATCGCCTCGCCCAGCACCTTCAGCATGTTGAAGGCGATGTTGGCGGCGTCGAGCGAGGGCAGCACCAGCAGGTTGGCGCTGCCGGTCAGCTTGCTGTCCGGGAAGATGCGCTGGCGCACCTCCTCCGACAGCGCGGCGTCGGCATGCATCTCGCCCTCGGCCTCGAGGTCGGGCGCCTGCTCGCGGATCAGCGACAGGGCGTGGCGCATCTTCACCGGCGACGGGCCGTCCATGGTGCCGAAGTTGGAATGCGACAGCAGCGCCACCTTCGGCACGATGCCGAGGCGCCGCACCTCCTCCGCCGCCAGCAGCGTCGTCTCGGCGATCTGCTCCGGCGTCGGGTCCGGGGTGATGTAGGTGTCGGCCAGGAAGAAGGTGCCGCGCGGCAGCACGAGAGCGCTGAGCGCGGCCGGGGTGGTCACCCCCGGCGCCAGGCCGATGACGCTGAGCACGTCGCGCAGATGCGGCCGGTACGGGCCGTAGCTGCCGCAGACCATGGCGTCGGCTTCCTGCTTCTGCACCATCAGCGCCGCGATCACGGTCGAGTTGGTGCGCACCACGGTGCGGGCGACATCGGGCGACACGCCGCGCCGGGCCAGCAGCTGGTGGTACAGGCGCCAGTACTCGGTGTAGCGGGGATCGTCCTCGGGATCGACCAGCTCGACGTCGCGGTCGAGCTTCACCCGCAGACCCAGCTTCTCGATCCGGCGCTCGACCACGCCGCGGCGGCCGATCAGGATCGGCTTGGCCAGTTGGTCGTCCAGCACGATCTGGACCGCGCGCAGCACCCGCTCGTCCTCGCCCTCGGCGTAGACAACGCGCTTGGGCTCCGCCCGCGCCAGGTTGAATACCGGCCGCATGACGAGACCGGAGCGGAAGACGAACTCCTCCAGCTTGCCGACATAGGCGTCGAAATCCTCGATCGGCCGGGTGGCGACGCCGGACTCCATCGCCGCCTTCGCCACCGCCGGCGCGATCTTGATGATCAGCCGCGGATCGAAGGGCTTCGGGATCAGATAGTCGGGGCCGAAGCTGAGCTGCTGGTCGCCATAGGCGGTGGCGACGATGTCCGACCCCTCCTGCATCGCCAGGTCGGCGATGGCCTGCACCGCGGCGATCTTCATCGCCTCGTTGATCGCGGTGGCGCCGACATCGAGCGCGCCACGGAAGATGAAGGGGAAGCACAGGACGTTGTTGACCTGGTTC
This sequence comes from Inquilinus limosus MP06, assembly GCF_000767795.1. GTDB lineage: Bacteria > Pseudomonadota > Alphaproteobacteria > DSM-16000 > Inquilinaceae > Inquilinus > Inquilinus limosus_E. The sequence continues at coordinate 6,341 of NZ_JANX01000130.1, forward strand.
GGATAGTCCGACCGGCCGGTGGCCATCACCGCGTCGGGGCGGATGGCCTTGACCTCCTCCGGCATGATCTCCGGCGTCGGGTTGGCCAGCGCCATGATGATCGGCCGGTCGGCCATGCTCTTGACCATCTCGCCGGTCAGCACCCGCGGCGCCGAGAGGCCGAGGAAGATGTCGGCGCCGCCGATCACCTCGGCCAGGGTCCGCGCCTCGGTCTTGCGGGCATAGCGCTGCTTGCGCGGGTCCATCAGCTCGTTGCGGCCGTCCCAGACCACGCCGGCGATGTCGGTGACCCAGATGTTCTCGATCGGCAGACCCATGTCGACCAGGAGGTCGAGGCAGGCCAGCGCCGCGGCGCCGGCGCCGGAGGTGACCAGCTTGACCGATGCCAGGTCCTTGCCGACGACCCGCAGCCCGTTGGTGATGGCGGCGGCGACGATGATGGCGGTGCCGTGCTGGTCGTCGTGGAAGACCGGGATCTTCATCCGCGACCGGGCCTTCGATTCGACCTCGAAGCACTCCGGCGCCTTGATGTCCTCGAGGTTGATGCCGCCGAAGGTCGGCTCCAGCGCCACGATGATGTCGACCAGCTTGTCCGGGTCGGTCTCGTTGACCTCGATGTCGAAGACGTCGATGCCGGCGAACTTCTTGAACAGGACGCCCTTGCCCTCCATCACCGGCTTGGACGCCAGCGGGCCGATGTTGCCGAGGCCGAGCACGGCGGTGCCGTTCGAGATCACGGCGACGAGGTTGGCCCGGCTGGTGACGCGCGAGGCCTCCTGCGGGTCGGCGACGATCGCCTCGCAGGCCGCGGCCACGCCGGGGGAATAGGCCAGCGCCAGGTCGCGCTGCGTCGCCAGCGGCTTGGTCGGGGCCACCGCGATCTTTCCGGGCGTCGGGAGACGGTGGTAGTCGAGAGCGGCTTCGCGCAGGTCGCTGGACATCAGGGGATCCGGACAGCGTTACGGGTCGAGCCGTTATAGGCAGCGTTCCGCCCGGGCGGAAGGGCCGGCGCGGGATGCTGCTGCGCCCGAAACGCGAAAGGCCCGCCGGAGGGGCGGGCCTTGCGAAGAATGGTGCGGTCGAGAAGACTCGAACTTCCACGGGGGTTAGCCCACAGCGACCTCAACGCTGCGCGTCTACCAATTCCGCCACGACCGCACGGCAGGCACACCCACGAGGGGCCTTGCCTTCCGAGGTGCGGGGGGATTAGCAGATCGGATGCGCCCGATCAAGCAGCCCGATGAGATGATCGCGATTCCGTCTGCCGCTCCCCTCGAAACCGCCGTTTCGCACGGCCCTGACTGGCGCATCGACGACGGCGCCGTGCCCTATCCCGAGGCGCTGGCGGCGATGGAGGCCCGCGCCGAGGCGATTCGCGCCGGCACCGCGCCGGAGCTGGTGTGGCTCTTGGAGCACCCGCCGCTCTACACCGCCGGCACCAGCGCCCAGGCCGGCGACCTGCTGGCGCCCGACCGCTTCCCTGTCTATCGCGCCGGCCGCGGCGGCCAGTACACCTATCACGGGCCGGGGCAGCGCGTCGGCTATGTCATGATCGACCTGAAGCGGCGCAACCCGGATGTGCGCGCCTATGTCCATTCGCTCGAGGAGTGGCTGATCCGCACCCTGGCGCGGTTCCAGGTGAAGGGCGAGCGGCGCGAGGGCCGCGTCGGCATCTGGGTCGAGCGTGACGGGGCCGAGAAGAAGATCGCCGCGATCGGCGTGCGGATCCGGCACTGGGTGACCTTCCACGGCGTGGCGCTGAACGTCGACCCCGACCTGTCGCACTTCGCCGGCATCGTGCCCTGCGGCCTGGCCCAGTACGGCGTCACCTCGCTGGTCGATCTCGGCCTGCCGGTGACCATGGCGGATGTCGACCTGGCCCTGCGCGAGGCCTGGGACGAGGTGTTCGAGGGGTAGTCAGAATCCCTGGAACAGGAAGTCCAGGGCGTCGACGATGACCGAGTGCTGATCGGCGAGCGAGGCGATGCGGTCACCAAGGCTGCCGACAGGAATCGATGCCATCGCAGGCGTGGCAAGCATGTAGGGCTGACCGGCAACGTCGAACACCGGCTGCAGCCGTCGTGCCGGCTTCATCTTTGTCCGTGCGAGAGGAATGAGCGGCACGACGACGCAAGTGTCCAGATGGTCGTGGAATTCCGATTGAACCTTCAGCGCGAGGGCCACATCAGACCCCGTGACTCGATGGACGTCGAAGCGCATCAGAATTGCCGGAATTTCGCGAAGGGCAGGCCCTCTTCCGCCACCCATTCATTGTAGCTTCGGATCGCCTCGGCATTTTCCTGTTTCCAGAGCTCGCCTTCATGCCGGCGCACCGCCTCGACGATCGCATCCTCGGCGATTCTGGAAATGTTCAGCCCATATTCCCTGGCACGACGAGTCGCTTCTGCCGAAAGGCTGAGATTGGTCGCGCGGCGCGGGGTGCGCTTTTCCTCGGTCAAAATCATGGATGCAATATGCGCATTTTTAGTGCGCATAACAAGATCATCCGGCTCCCCTGCGGGTGCTCCTCCATGCCGATCACGCCACAGTCGCCAATATTTCTCCAGAAACAACCCTTCCCGCTCGACCCGCTCATTGTGGCTCCGGATCGCCTCGGCGTTCTCCTCCTTCCAGCGCTCTGCTTCTTCCCGGCGCCTGGCCTCGTCGGCCGCGCCCTTCTGGTCACGATCTTTCGTCTTGTTCCGCTCGGGCATCTGATACCCTCCCCGGTCCGTTCGCCGCAGTCCCGGGTCCCATCATGCTCCTCCAGGCCGAAGCCATCACCCTGAAGATCGGCGGCCGGGCCCTGTTCCAGGACGCCAGCTTCGCCGTCCATCCCGACGACCGGATCGGCCTGGTCGGCGACAATGGCAGCGGCAAGTCGACGCTGATCAACGCGCTGCTCGGCGAGATCGAGCTGGACCGCGGCCGCATCGCGCGCCGGCGCGGCCTGCTGATCGGCCATGTGCCGCAGGCGGTGCCGGCCGCGATCCTGCCGCTGACGCTGCACGAGGCGATGGTCCAGGCCCTGCCCGAGGCGGCGCGCGACGACCAGGCCTGGCGCGCCGATGTGGTGCTGGACGAGCTGGGCCTGGCCCCGGAGCTGTGGCACGTCCAGACCGTCGCCGAGCTGTCCGGCGGCTGGCAGCGCCTCCTGCTGGTGGCGCGGGCGACGCTGGCCGACCCGGACCTGCTGATCCTGGACGAGCCGACCAACCATCTCGATGTCGGCAAGGTGATGCGGCTGGAGCGCTGGTTGACCGAGCATCTGCGCCTGCCCTTCATCCTGGTGTCGCATGACCGCGAGTTCCTCGACCGCGTCACCAACCGGACGATCATCCTGCGCGGCGACCGGGTGCGCAGCTACGGCACCTCCTTCTCCCAGGCGCGGCAGGAGTTGATCCGCGAGGATCTGGCGGCGCTGCAGCAGGCCGAGCGCGACGAGAAGGAGGTCGAGCGGCTGGAGCGCGCCGCCAAGCGGCTGGCGATCTGGTCCAACCTGAAAGGCCACAACCCGGACATGGCCCGGCGCGCCAAGGCGGTGGCGTCCCGCGCCGAGCAGCGCCGGGCCGAGGCCACGGTGGCGCATCGCGAGGCGCGGCGGGACATCAACCTCGACAGCGGCGAGGTGCAGCGCGCCACGCTGGTGCGGCTGAAGGACCATGTCGTGCGCACCGAGACCGGGCGCGAGCTGCTGCGCATCGAGCAGGAATTCGTGCGCCGCGGCGACCGCATCGCGCTGCTGGGCCTGAACGGCACCGGCAAGTCGCACCTGATCCGCGACCTGATGGCGGCGATCACCCGGGCGGCGGCGGGCGACGCGCCGCTGGGCCAGTCGATCACCGCCAACCCGCAGCTGCGGCCCGGCTATCTCGACCAGCACCTGTCCGACCTGCCGCGGCAGGTGCCGGTGAACCGGGCGCTGCAGGCGGCGTCGACCCTGCGCGACGCCGAGCTGGTGCGCGAGCTGCACAATATCGGCATCCCGATCGAGAAGCAGGCGACGCCGATCGGCAACCTCAGCTATGGCGAGCAGCTGCGCGTCACCTTCCTGCTGCTGCGGCTGCGCCAGCCCAACATCTACCTGCTGGACGAGCCGACCAACCACCTGGACATCGCCGGGCGGGAGCGGCTGGAGGACCTGCTGTCGCGCGACGACACGACCTGCGTCTTCGTCACCCATGACCGGCGCATGCTGCGCGGCATCGGCACTCGCTACCTGGAGATCCGCAACCGTCGGCTGGTCGAGGTCGACGGACCGGACGAGTTCCTGGAGCGCGCGGCCGCGGCAGCCTGAAGCGGCCGGGGAAACATTCCGACGTCCCCGTCGTCCACAGACACATTGCCGACTAGGAAAGATCTCCGCCCCGCTGCTAGGATGGAGTCATTTGAGGGCGACCATCCTTTCGGACGGCCACCGAAACGGCTGCCAGCCTGAGTCTGCCCGGCGAGAGCGGGCTATTTCGAGCCGACGGAGCGCGCATGTCCGACATCATCGATATCAATCAGATCCGGGACGCCTACGATACGGTCCCCTACGACTCCCATTCCTTTCCGGCCACATCCCCGGACCATCTCGAGGCGGTCGCGCATCTCTTCGGCCTTCCGGCCCCGAGGGTCGCGACCAGCCGGGTGCTGGAGCTGGGCTGCGCGTCCGGCGGCAACATCCTGCCGCTGGCGCTCCGCTACCCGGAGAGCCATGTGGTCGGCATCGACCTGTCGCCGGTCCAGATCGCCGCAGGGCGGAGGGCCGCCGCGGAGCTCGGGCTGAAGAACATCGAGCTGCACCAGGGCGACCTCGGCGAGATCGCCCCGACGCTCGGGGTCTTCGACTACATCATCTGCCACGGCGTCTACAGCTGGGTGCCGCCGGACGTGCAGGAGGCGATCCTCCGCGTCTGTCGCGAGAACCTTGCCCCCGACGGCATCGCGCATGTCAGCTACAACTGCTATCCGGGCTGGAAGGCCAAGGAGGTGATCCGCGACGCCATGATCCTGCGCGGACGCCATGCCGGATCGAAGGACCGGCCGCTGGCCTATGCCCGGGGCATGATCGATTTCCTCGCCGGCGTCACCGACCCCAACAGCCTGATGGGCCGGATCGTGGCGGAGCAGAGCGGTACCCTGAACTCCTTCCACGAGTCCTATCTCCAGCACGAGTTCCTCGAGCTCTACAACTCGCCCTGTTATTTCGGGGACTTCGTCGCGGCCGCGGAGAAGGCCGGGCTGGCCTATCTCGGCGATGCGGAGCCTTCGACGATGTTCGTCGCCAATTTCGGCGCTTCCGTCGCCGCTCCGTTGCTGAAGGAATGCGGCGACAGCCAGGTCCGGCTCGAGCAGTATCTCGACTTCGTCAGCAACCGGACCTTCCGCCAGACCCTTCTGGTCCATGCCGATCGGGCCGGGGACATCTCCTACCGCCTCGACGGCGAGCGGCTGCGGGCGCTCCATGTCGCCGCCTTCCTGCCGCCTCGGGGAGACGCGGTGCTGGACGACGCGCCGCGGCCCTACGGCCCGCCGGGCAGCCGCCCCCTGATCCTGCCCCAGCGATCGCTCAAGGCAGCGGCCGCGGCGCTGACGGCGGCCTGGCCGGGGACGCTGGATTTCCGGTCGCTGATGGCGGCGGTCGAGGCCGCCTTGCCCGAGGGGATGCCGGCCGAGGCGGAAGCGGAGGTGACCGACCTCATCGAATTGCTGGTGATGCAGGATCGCGGGAAGGTCCGGCTGAGCCCGGTGGCCAAGCCGGGGCCGACGCTGGCGGTGCCGGAGATGTGGCGGCGCTATGCGGCATGCATGGCGGAGGCGGGGATCGCCCGGGTCACCAACGCCTGGCACGAGTCGATCGTCCTCGACGTGGTGGAACGCTGCCTGATGCCGCATCTCGACGGAACGCAGGAAGACGGCGAACTGATCGATCGGCTCGTCGAATGCGTCGCGACGGGCGACCTGTCCTTCAGGCTTGCCGACCGGATGGCGAGTGATCCCGGAGACATCCGGCGCTGCGCCAAGGAGCACCTCGACCGGGTCAAGGCCCAGTTCTCCCGGCGTTTCGTGTTCTGAGCCGGCCTAGGCCGACCTCGCCGCCTCGAGCGCCACCCGGGTCGCCAGGGTCAAGGGCTGCGGCAGCGCGTCGGGGGTGAACCAGCCGATCGCGGCCAGGGCCGCCGGCTCACGGTTGACCGGCTCGCCCGCCGCGACGGCGGCGCGGTAGACAGGTGCAACCCAATGGGTGCCGGCGGCGCAGTCGATCTGGTCGACCAGGCAGAGCAGACCGTCGAGCCGCAGCGCGACGCCGAGCTCCTCCTCGATCTCGCGCCGCACCGCGGCCTCGACCGTCTCGCCGAAATCGACCTTGCCGCCGGGCAGGCCCCAATGCCCGGCCTCGGGCTCGCGCCGCCGCTGCACCAGCAGCAGCCGGCCCGCCGCGTCGCGGATGAAGGCGCCGACACCCAGCCGTGGA
>NZ_JANX01000131.1 GCF_000767795.1 Inquilinus limosus MP06
CCGGCCATCGGCCGTCAGCTCGACCCGCCCGCCGACCGGCTGATCATAGAGACCCGGCGCCAGCCCGCCCAGCGCCGCGGCGTCGGAGACCAGCACCGCGCGCTCCAGCCCCTTGGCCCGCAGCATGGCCTTCAGCACATCGGCCGGCAGGTGGTGGCCGTCGGCGATGAAGCTGGCGGTCAGGCGGTCCTCGGCCAGCTGCGACCAGATCGGGTTCGGATGGCGCGGCAGCGTCGCGGCGATGCCGTTGCCGAGATGAGTGGACAGCGCCGCCCCGGCCTCCACCGCCGCCGCGATCTGCGCCGGCGAGGCGTCGGTGTGGCCGATCGCGACAAGAACGCCGCGCGCCGTGAGGCCGCGGATATAGTCCGGCGCGCCATCATGGTGCGGCGACAGCGTGACCAGGCCGACGAGGCCGCCGCAGGCCGCCTGCCAGCGGTCGAATTCGGCGAGGTCCGGCGGCCGCACCTGGTCGCGCGGATGCGCCCCGCGCGGCCCGTCCTCCGGCGAGATGTGCGGGCCTTCGACATGCACCGCCGGGATCATGTGCGCGATCAGCGGATCGGCCGCGCGTGCTTCCGCGATCGCGGCCAGCGCCGCGGTGATCGAGGCTTCGGGCGCGGTGATCAGCGTCGGCAGGAAGGTGGTGACACCGTCCCGCCGCAGCGCCGCCGACAGCCGCGCCACCGTCTCCGGCACCAGGCCGCCGCCGTTCAGATCGTGGCCCGCGAAGCCGTTGACCTGCAGGTCGACCAGCCCGGCCGACAGCCAAGCCGTCTCGCCCGCCGGGCCGTCCTCGATCGCGGCGATGCGGCCGTCCTTGATCGTAACCGCCAGGCTGCGGCCGGTGGCCGGGTCTCGGCCGGTGATCACAGCGACCGCACCCGGCCGCGGAACCGGCCAATGAAGCGGCCATTGGCCTCGTCGCCGCCGGGCGCGTTGCCGCTGCGCCAGACCGGCGGCTCGATGCCGCGTTCGGCCAATTTGGCGATGGTGCGGATGACCAGGCAGTTCAGCGCGAAGGCGTTGGCGAAGGTGGAGATGGCGGCCACCGGCTCACCCACCCCCGGGATCCGCACGACGGCATCGCCGACCGGCACCTTGGTGTCGATGGCGATGTCGGCCAGGTCGTGCAGGTTCTGCCTGGTCGGGTGGCGGGCCGGATGGTCCGGCGCGGTCTGGTCGGCGTGGCCGCGCGAGCTGATGCCGATGACGAAGGTCCCGCGGCGCCTCGCCTCTATCGCCGCATCGATCAGCGCGGCGTTGATGCCGTAGGCGTTGACCAGGATCAGCAGGTCGTCCGGCCCCAGGCCGCGGTCGGCGATCACCACCCTTCCGTAGCCCGGCGTCCGCTCGATCGCCATCGACCGCAGGGCGCCGTTCGACAGCAACGTGCCCTCGTCGAGGATGGCCGAGACATGCATCAGCCCGCCGGCGCGGAAGAAGATCTCCTGCGCCGCCAGGTTGGAATGGCCGCCGGGACCGAAGACATGGACCAGCCGGTCGGCCGCGATCTGGTCGGCCAGGCGGGCGGCGGCGCGGTCCAGGCTGTCGCGTTCCGCCTCCAGGATCGCGCGCATCAGCTCCTGCGTGCGGTCGAGATAGGCGGCGCAGAGGGCGTCGGCATCGATGTCAGCCATGGGGATCCGACTCCGGGTCCAGGAACAGGGTCACGGCGGGGTGGCGGCGCAGCGCCGTCGCCGGGCAGGCGGCGCCGATCGGGTCATGCAGGGCCCGGCGCACCGCCTCGCGCTTGGCCGCCCCCGGCACCACGCAGACGAGGCGGTCGGCGCGCAGCAGTCGCGGCACCGTCAGGGTGAGGGCATGCGTCGGCACGTCGTCGAAGCCCGGAAAGCAGCCATCATCGACCTGCTGCTGGCGGCAGACGGCGTCGAGCTCCACGACCTTCACGTCCAGCGGGTCGGCCAGGTCGGCCACCGGTGGGTCGTTGAAGGCGAGGTGGCCGTTCACGCCGATGCCGAGGCAGACGATGTCGATCGGGGCCTCCGCCAGCAGGCGGGCATAATCCGCGGCGGCGGCAACCGGGTCGCTGCCGGGATCGATCAGGTGGACGGCGCCGAAGGGCAGCCGGTCGAACAGGTGGCGACGCAGCCACAGGGCGAAGCGGGCCGGCGCGTCCGACACCAGGCCGATATACTCGTCCATGTGGAAGGCGATGACGCGGCTCCAGTCGATGCCGGGTTCGGCCACCAGCGCGTCCAGCATCTCGGCCTGGCTGGGCGCCGCGGCGAAGATCATGCGGACCCGGCCCTGACCGGCCAGGCGGCGGCGCAGATCCTCGGCCACTGCGGCCGCGGCGGCGCGACCCATCGCGGCGCGGCCGGGATGGACCTGGACGTCGATGCCGCCCACCGGGGCGATTGCGGACAGCGTCATGCGAAACTCCGTTCGGTCGGCGGCACCTCCGCCAGCCTTTCGATCATCAGCAGCAGGGCCCGGGCGATATGGAACGGGTCTTTCACGGGCAGCGCCACGGTCTTGTCGAGCGGCGCCCCGGCGCGGTTGCGGATCTGCACCCATTCGCGGCCCGGCCCGGCGGGAAAGACGCGCCAGGTGTACGCCGCCAGCCGGTCGTGCCAGGCGGCGAGATCGTCCCGCCCGGTCTCGAGATACAGCAGCCCGAGCGTGTACAGCGCCTCGGCATGCGGCCACCACAGCTTGGTGTCCCAGGTGTCGGCAACAAGCTCCTCATACCGGTCGCCCGTCCGCCGCCCGCGCGGCGCGCCACCGTCGCGGTCGGCATAGCGCAGCAACCCGCCCTGCTCCGCGTCCCAGCCCAGCGTCGCGGCCCGGATCGCAATGTCCGCGAGAGTGTCGGCCTCAAACAGCGGGGACTCCGCCGCGATGCCGCGGTGCCGCAAGGACTGCCCGGCCTGCCACAGGAACCAGCAGGCCTCCAGCACATGGCCCGGGGTGCGGTGGCGGGCTAGCAGCGTGTCGGCGTCACTCGCCGCCGCAGGCGCCATCTCGGCGATGTCGTCGCCGGCCAGGAACATCGTCTCGATCTTCTGCACCGCGCCCAGCACTGTCTCGGCGGCCACGGCCGAGCCGGTCGCGTCCAGCACCTCCGCCCCGACGCCGATCAGGATCATCGGCAGCGAGAAGCCGCGGAAGCCGGCCCGGATCGGATAAGGCTCGGTGCGCGCGGTGCCGGCGGCGATGCGGCCGGCGGCGCTCGCCAGCAGCCGTTCCGCCAGGGCGCCCCATTCCCCCTCCCCGCTCTCCGCCGCCAGGGCGGCGGAGCCGAGGGCGACGAACAGGTCGGCGAAGACGCTGGCGTGCAGGTCCTGCCCCGGCCCCGGCGGCTTCGGCGTGCCGTCCTCCGCCAGCAGATAGGCCGTGCTGCCGTCCGCCAGCAGCGCGTGGTCGCGCAGCAGCACGGCGGTGCGGCGCGCCCGGTGGAGGCAGGCGGCCCGGTCGATCTCGACCAGGCCGAGCCGCCCGGCACGGGCCAGCCGCGCCATCAGCCAGACCCACCGCCCCTGCGACCAGGTGTATTTGTCGCGCGACAGCAGCCGGCCGCCATCATTCGACCAGCAGGTGAACACGCCGCCATGCCGGTCGTCCGGGCTGGTGGCCAGCCACCAGGCCAGGACGTCGTCCGTCAGGTGGCGGGCGGTGGCCCGGCGCAGCGCCGCCGGGTCCGCAATCGAGACGGCCTCAGGCACGGCTGGCGCTCTCGCCGCGGACGGGGATGCCGGCCACCGCCGTCTCGTCGCTCTCCAGCGCGTCGATCAGCGCGTCGGCCTCGGCGTTCCGCCACGGCGCCACCAGCCCGATCAGAGTGAACACGGCCAGCGAGCACAGCACCGGCCCGGCGACGGTGATCGAGGTGACCCAATCCGGGTTCAGCGCCTTGATCTGGTCGACGAAGACGTATTTCACCAGGACGAAGACGACCAGGCCGGTCGCCCAGGAGGCCAAGGCCGCGGTCGGGCCGCAGCGGCGGAAGGCCGGCAGCATCCCGAACAGCATCGGGATCGCGATCGGCCCGACCAGCGCGCCGAACCACAGGATGATCAGCCCCAGCACGCCGCCGAAGCTGTCGGCGGTCAGCGCGATGCCCATCGACAGGGCGATGAACAGGAAGGTGCTGAGCCGGCCGACGAACAACTCGGTCTGGCCGGACATCATCTTGGCGCCCTTCCAGATCACCGGCAGGATGTCGCGGGTGACGACGGCGGAGACGGCGTTGGCGTCCGACGAGGTCATGGCCATGGTGTGCGCGAACATCCCGGCCAGCACCAGCCCGATCAGGCCGGTGGGCAGCAGGCTCTGGGTCAGCAGCGCGTAGGATTGCTGCGGCTGGTCCAGGTTCGGCAGCAGGATCGGCGCCGCCCACATCGGGAAGAACAGGATCAGCGGCCAGACCAGATAGAGGGCGGCGGACAGGAGCGCCGCCTTGCGCGCCTCGCCGCCCGTCGGCGCGGCGATGAAGCGCTGCGCCAGGTTCCAGGTGCCGCCATTGTAGGACAGCGTGTTGATCAGCAGGTACACCAGCACGAAGACGATGGTGTACTGGCCGTTGAAGGGCGAGGAATGGCCCGGCGGCAGCTGGTCCCAGATGGTCCAGAGGGCCGAGACGCCGCCCAGCTTGGCCAGCACGGCGATGAACAGCACGATGCCGGCCAGCAGCTGGATGACGAACTGGCTGAAATCGGTCAGCGCGTCGGCCCACAAGCCGCCGATGGTGGAATAGATCAGGGTGACGCCGCCGGTCAGCAGCACGCCCCACACCAGCGGCACGTCGGCGAAGACCTTCAGCAGCAGGGCGGTGGCAGTCCATTTCGCGCCGACATCGAACACCTTCAGCGCCCCGCCGCTCCACGCCAGCACCTGCTGGGTCGGGACGTTGTAGCGGGTCGACAGGTATTCCAGCGGCGAGATGATCGCCAGGCGCTGCCTGAGGCGCGACCAGCGCGGCGCGAACAGCACCGACCCGACCACCATGGCGAAGGCGATGCCGATCGCCCACCAGACATAGAGCGTGAAGCCGGCGGTGTAGGCGATCGCGGCGTAGCCGACGAAGACCGCGGCGCTGTAGCCGGACATGTGGTGCGACACGCCGGACAGCCACCACGGCATCCGGCCGCCGGCGGTGAAGAAGTCCGCCGCCGTCTTGATCTGGCTGCGGGCCCAGACGCCGATGCCGACCATCAGCAGGAAATAGGCCCAGAGCACCACCCAGTCGAACGTCCCCATGAAGTCCCCCTTGCTGCCGGCCCGGTCGTTGCGGGCCTTCGGACGCCAGGGTGTTGTGCAACCGGTTGCATGTCAAGCCGCAACCGGTTGCACGAGGAATTCTGAAGTGATGTACCATTCCGCCGCGCCGCGCTAAGAGTGTGGGCAGCCGAACCACCGGGCCGCCATGGACCAGCCGCCGAAATCCATCCCGACGATCGAGCAGGTGGCCCGCGCCGCCGGCGTGGCGCGGTCGACCGTGTCGCGCGCCTTCAGCCGGCCGGGGATGCTGAGCGCGGAGACCGTGGCCCATATCATGGAAGTGGCCGCCCGGCTGGGCTACGCCCCGAACCAGGTGGCGCGGGCGCTGTCGACCGGCCGCTACGGCAACATCGCGCTGATCGTGCCGGACGTCGCCAACCCCTTCTTCCCGCCGCTGATCCGGGCGGCGGAGGCGCGGGCGGATGCCGCCGGCCTGTGCGTCTTCCTCGGCGATTCGGACGAAGACCCGGACCGGGAGGAGCGGCTGACCGGCAAGATGGCGGCGCAGGTCGACGGCTTCGTCCTGGCCTCGTCCCGCCTGGGCGAGGACGCGGTGCGGTCGCTGCGCGGCCGCCGGCCGGTGGTGCTGGTCAACCGCGATATCGACGGGCTGGACCGGGTGCTGATCGACAGCGCCCCCGGCACGGCGGCGGCGGTCCGGCACCTGCAGGAGCTGGGACACCGGCGGATCGCCTATGTCGGCGGCCCGCCCTTCTCCTGGTCCAACCAGCAGCGGCGGACAGCAGTGCTGCGGACGGCCGGAGAGCTGGCCGTCGAGGCCGTCGAGGTCGCGGCCGACCGGCCGTCCTATGAGGACGGTATGGCGGCGGCCCCGGCCGTGCTGTCCGCCCGGACCACCGCGGCGATCGCCTTCGACGACCTGGTGGCGCAGGGGCTGATGGCGGGCCTCGCCGAGCTGGGCATCGACGTGCCGGCCGGGTTCAGCGTCATCGGCTGCGACGACGTGCTGGGCGCCCGCACCTATCCGCCGCTGACCACGATCTCCGCCCGGTCGACCGACGCCGGCCGCACGGCGATCGAGATGCTGCTGGCGCAGATCGAGTCCGGCCCCTCCTCCGGGACAGCGCAGCGGCTCGACACCGAGCTGATCGTCCGCGCGACGACGGCCGTGCCGCCCGCCGCCTGAGTGAGGACGGGCGAAGCCGTCGGCCCCGCTAGCCCTTGACGCTGCCGCTGGTCAGGCCGGAGACGATCGAGCGCTGCAGCAGCAGGCCGACCAGCACCGGAGGTGCTGCGGCGATCACCCCGGCCGTCGCCAGAAGGCCGTAGTCGGAGACGCGGCCGCTGGCCAGGTTGGCGATCACCACGGTCAGGGTCTGGGCCCGGCTGTCGCTGGTGAACAGCATGGAATAGAGGAACTCGTCCCACACGATCAGAGCCGAGAACAGCAGAGTCGTGGCGATCACCGGCCGGGCCAGCGGCAGCGTCACCCGCAGCAGGATCTGCCACAGCGGCGCGCCGTCGATCCGCGCCGCCTCCTCCAGGTCCACCGGGATGTTGTCGATGCCGCTCTTCAAGAGCCAGGTGGTGAAGGGCAGCACGATGGTGCAGTCCGCGATCATCAGCGCCCAGGGCGAGTTCAGCAGGTCGAGCGACGACAGGATGCGGTACAGCGGCACCACGAACATCAGCGGCGGCAGCATGTAGGTGGCGACCACCAGATACAGCAGCCAGCCGAGCCGCCGCGGATAGCGAGAGAACACCCAGGCCGCCGGCACCGCCAGCAGGAAGGAGATCACCGTGGTGCCCAGCGCCACCATGCAGGTGTTGCGCAGCGCCGCCAGGAAGACCTGCCCGTCGCCATTGTCCGACAGGCTGAGCAGCCGGACATAGCGCGAGAAATCGAGCTCGCTCGGGATCCAGGCCAGCGGCAGGGTGGTCAGGTCGCGGGTCGAGCTGACGCTCATCACCAGCAGCCACACCACCGGCACCAGCACGACGAAGCCGACCAGGTACATGGCGCCATAGGCGGCGATGCGGGCAGGCAGGGACATCCGCATCGCTCAGGCCCTCGGCTGGTTGCGCAGGACGCGGGTGTAGCCGGCGATCAGCAGCAGGCTGAGCGCCACCGACAGCATCGCCAGCGAGGCGCCGTAGCCGGCATGGCGGAACGAGAACGCCTCCTGATAGATCAGGATGCTGAGCGACTTGGTGCTGTCCAGCGGGCCGCCGCGGGTCATCACCCAGACGATGTCGAACACCTTCACCGCCTCGATCATGCGCAGGACCGCGGCGATGCTCAGCGGCAGCAGGATCACCGGCAGGGTGACGGCGCGGAACCGGGCGAAGAAGCCGGCGCCGTCGATCGTCGCGGCCTCGCGCAGTTCCTTCGGCACGCTCTGCAGCCCGGCGAGCGTGATCAGCGCCACCAGCGAGAAGGTCTTCCAGATGTCGGCGGCGGCGATGGCGAACAGCGCCGTCGCCGGGCTGCCCAGCCAGCTCTGGTACCTGTCGATGATGCCGAGCTGCAGCAGCAGCGCGTTGAGCGCGCCGAAATCCGGGTTGTAGATCACCCGCCAGGCCATGGCGTTGACCACGGTCGGCAGCGCCCAGGGCACGATCAGCAGGAAGCGGAAGAAGGCGCGGCCCTTCAGCTCCATGTCCAGCAGCAGCCCGACGCAGAGGCCGAGGAACAGCTCGATGCTGACGGTCAGCACCGTGAACAGCGCGGTGACGCCGAGCGCCTTGAGGAAGCCCGGCGCCCGCAGCGCGCGCAGATAGTTGTCGATGCCGACGAAATTGCCGCTGGCATCGCCCAGCTTTGCATCGGTGAAGCTGAGCCAGACGGTGTCGAGCAGCGGCCAGCCGATCACGGCGGCGAGGACGAGCAGCAGCGGCAGGATCATCAGCAGCCGGCCGCGGAGCGTCAGCGCCCGCCGCTTGCGGCCGAGGCCCGCGTCTGCCGCCGCCCGCACGGGGGTGGACGACGGCAGGGACGAGGCGCCTCCGGTTCCGGACAAGCTCAACCGCCGGACGCCAGGTCGGAGGCGGCCGATTTCAGCGCGTCCTCGGCCGAGGCCTGGTCCAGCAGCGCCTGCTGCAGGGCCTGCTGCAGCCGGGTCGAGAACTGCTGGTAGTCGACCACGAAGGGCCGCGCGAACAGCGCGGCGAAGGACTTGGCCTGCGCCTCCAGCAGCGACGCGTTCGGGCCGTTCTTCACCGCCGGGTCCTCATAATAGGACTTCCAGATCGACGGGGCGGAGGTCGCGTACTTGGCCTCCACCTCGGGCGAGGCGAGATAGCTGATATAGGTCCAGGCGGCGTCCTGGTTCTTGCTGCCGGACGGAATGCCCAGGCCCATGGCGCCGTTGACGGTCGAGACCGTGCTCTTCCCCTCGACGCCCGGCGGCGCCATCACGCCGACCTGGCCGGTGACCTGCGATTCCTTGGCGTTGTTGTTGGCCTGGTCGTACATGTAGGTCCAGTTCAGCGCGAAGGCGGCCTGGCCGCTGGAGAAGACGCGCCGGACATCCTCCTCCAGATACTCGGTCGAATGCGGGTTGGTGGTGCCGTCCTTCAGCGTGTCGACCATGAACTTCAGCGCGTCCAGGCCGCCGCCGCTCTGGAAGGTCGGCTTGCCGTTGCCGTCGACGAAGCTGCCGCCGAAGGCCTGCATCAGCACGGCGTAGTCGCAGATGATCGCCTCGGCCTGGCTCCAGCTCCACACGATCGGGTATTCGACGATGCCCTTCTGCTTCAGGATCTCGGCGTCCTTGATCACCTCGGGCCAGCTGGCCGGCGGCTTGGCGATCCCGGCCTTCTCCAGCATCGCCTTGTTGTAGAAGAACAGCTTGCTGTCCATCAGCCAGGGCATGCCGTAGGACTTGCCCTTGTAGTCGACCGTGGTCCAGGCGCCGTCCTGCACCCCGGTGCGGGTCTTGGTGTCGATCCGGCCGGTGACGTCGGCCAGGACGTTGTTGGCGGCGAACTCGGCCGGCCAGATCACGTCGAACAACACCACGTCGTAGCCGCCGCCGGAGCCGGAGGCGAGGGTGATCTTGTCGTGCAGCGCCTCATAGGGCACGAATTCCAGCTTCACCTGGATGTCCGGATGCGCCTTCTGGAAGGCGTCGGTCATCCCGCGAATGTCCGATTCCGAGTAGCCCGCCTGCGCCATGAACAGGGCGTTCAGCGTGGTCTCCGCCCGGGCGATGCCCGGCAGGCCCAGCAGCAGCGCGGCGCCCAGCGTCGCGCCGGCCCGGCGACCGATCCATCCCATGTGCCACCTCCCCTTTTCGCGGGCCGCAGGCGGCCTGATCCGTCGATCACCGCCGACCCGATTAATGAAACAGTGTTTTATTAATCCTGCCGACCGACAACCTTGTCAACCGGCTCATCCGACCAGCAGCGCCAGGGCTGGATGCTCGGTGCCGAACGACCCCGCCAGCGGCGACAGGCTCGATTGCAGCAGCACCGCCACCGGCAGCGCCGCGGCCCCCATGGCCGGCAGCTCGGCCGCGTGCTCGGCCGGCAGCAGCCGCGGCAGGCTGGAATGGCGATGGGTCATGCTCGGCAGCAGCGGCTGGGCCGACTCGATCAGCCCGTCCATCAGCTCCGCGGGCATGGTGCCGCCGATGACGATGGTGTCGGGGTCGAACATCGCCTCGATGTTGCGGATGGCGATGCGGAGGTACTGCCCCGCCTCCTGCCGCCAGGCCAGCAGGCGCGGGTCGCCGGCGCGGACCAGCGCCGCCAGCTCCTCGGCCGGCACCTCGTCCGGCGTCCGCTCCGGGCCGCACACGGACTCGGCCGCGGCGTAGTAGGACAAATACTGCTCCAGGCAGCCGCGGCTGCCGCAGCTGCAGGGCCGGCCGCCGGGCTTGACGATCATGTGGCCGATCTCGCCGGCGCCGCCGAACCGGCCGCGATAGGGCTGGCCGTCGACCACGATGCCGCCGCCGAGGCCGAGGTTGAAATGCAGGTAGAAGAAGCTGGCGGCGCTGCGGCCGACGCCGTACAGCCGCTCGCCGATGGCGGCGGCGGTGGCGTCGTTCTCGACCAGCGTCCACAGCCCGGTCAGCCGCCCCAGCTCGGTCGCCAGCGGGAACTTCCCCCAGGCCTCGGCCTCCTGCACCTTGTCGTACCACGCGGTGCCGTTCTCGACCGTGCCGGGCACGCTGCAGCCCAGGCCCCAGACCTGGTCGCGGCCGATGCCGGAGGAGGCCAACAGGTCGCCGGCCTGCGCCGCCAGCATCTCCGCCACCGCCTCCGGCTCGCGCGCCGACAGCGGCCGCGAATCCTGGGCCACGACTTGCCCGGCGAGGTCCGCCAGCACCCCGGTGACCTGGCGGTAGGCCAGGCTGAGACCGATGGTGTAGCCGCCGGCCGGGTTGACCGACAGCTCGGCCGCCGGCTGGCCGCGCTGCCCCAGCCGCTTGCCGTCCTGGCGGATCAGCCCGGCCTCCTCCAGCTCCGCCGCGATGTTCGAGACGCCCTGCACGGTCAGGCCGATCAGCCCCGCCAGTTCCGCCCGCGTCACCGGCCCGTGCCGCCGCACCGCGTCGAACACCGCCCGGCGGTTGAGCGCCCGGGCATGCTCCAGATTGGCGCCTTGGAAGGTGCCGGAGCGGTGCGTCTGGCGCGTCATGCGATTTCCCCTCGACGGTGCATCCGATCCACTATAATCAAACAGCGTTGAATTAATAGCCGCCTTGCCAAGGGCCGCGGAGGGAGATGCACCCATGCAGATCGGCACCTATATCCGACAGCAGCCGGAGATCTTCGCAGGCCTGCCCGCGACGCTGGCCCCGGTGCTGGCCGGCCTCCCCTCCCTGGCCCGGATGCCGGAGCGTATCGTGCTGCTGGGCACCGGCTCGTCGATGAACGCGCTGCTGGCCGGCGCCGACGCGCTGGAGGCGGCGACCGGCGCCGCCATCGTGGCCAAGGAGCCGGAGGCGTTCCTGCGCCGGCCGCCCCGGGCGGGATCGGTGCCGACCCTGGTGCTGGCGGCCTCGCAGTCGGGCATGAGCATCACCTCGATCGAGTCAGTGAGGCTGGCGGTGGCCAGCGGCTTCCCGACCGCGGTGATCACGGCCGACGGCGACAGCCCGATCGCCAAGGCGGGCGCCGATGTGGTGCTGATCCCGATCGGGCCGGAGACGGTGGGGCCGAAGACCAAGGGCTACACCGCCACCGCCCTGGCCGTGCTGGCCGTCGCGGCGCAACTCGGTCGCCGCCCGATCGAGACCACCAGCCTCGCCGCCGCGCTGGAGCGGACGGTGGAGAGCGCCCGGCTGGCGGCGGACAGCCTGCTGGCCCGATACGGCGTGCCCGACTACATCCTGGTCGCCGGCCAGGCCGGCCATGTCGGCACCGCGCTGGAGGCGTCGCTGAAGATCGCCGAGATCAGCGGCGTGCCGACCGCCGCCTTCGACACCGAGGAGGCGCTGCACGGCCATTGCTACGGCACCACCGCGCAAAGCCTGGTGATCGTGATCGCGCAGAGCGAGACGGAAGCGAAGGTCGCCGCCAATCTGGGCGAGGCGCTGACCGAGCTGGGACCGCGCCTGGCGGTGTGCAACCTGTCCGGCCATGCCACCCGGTTCGACTGGGCGGTGGAGTGGCCCGCGCATGCCGACGCCGAGCGGCTGGGGCCGGCCTGGGCGCCGATCCCGTTCCAGTGGCTGGCCTGCGCCCTGGCCGTGGCGCGCGGCGTGAACCCGGACGCGATGATCTACCCGGACATCGGCAAGAAGCTGAATGTCCGGCTGCGGCCGGCGGCGGCGTGATGCCTGTCGCCATCGGGATCGATATCGGCGGCACCTCGGTCAAGCTGGGGGCGGTCGACGCGCAGGGCCGGCAGGTCGCCCGCGGCCGTTTCCCGGTGCGGCGCGAGGCCGGCTTCGACGACTTCGCCGCCGCCACGGTGGCGGGGGTCGAGGCGCTGCTTCAAGGCGGGCTCGCGGCCGACGCCATCGGCATCGGCGTGCCGGGCTATCCCCTGCCCGATACCGGCATGCTGGTCGGCCAGTGCCCGGCGGTGCCGGCGCTGATGCACGGGTCGCTGTCGCAGGTGCTGGGCGGCCGCTTCCGGCTGCCGGTCGCGATCGGCAATGACGGGGTGTGCGCCACCCATGGCGAGATGCGCTTCGGCGTCGCCCGCGACCTGCGGCGCTTCGCCCTGATGACGCTGGGCACCGGCATCGGGGGCGCCATCGTCATCGACCGCAAAGTGGTCGACGGCCCCGCCGGGCTGCCGCCGGAGTTCGGCTGCATGTCGCTGGACCCGGCGCGGGAGGATATCGCCACCCCGGTGCCGGGCATGGTCGAGAACCTGGCCAGCGCCTCGGCCCTGGTGGCGCGCTACGCGGAACTGCGCCCCGGCTTCGAGGCCGGCGGCGCCGAACATGTCTTCGACCGCGCCAAGGCGGGCGAGACGGAGGCGCTGCAGGTGGTCGACGAGGTCGCGCGCTGGCTGGCCCAGGCCATCGGCATCATGGCCAACATGCTGAACATCGAGGCCGC
>NZ_JANX01000132.1 GCF_000767795.1 Inquilinus limosus MP06
ACCGCGCCCTCGCGCCCGCGGCTGGCGCGGGGGTCGGCGGCTGCGCTGGGACGAGGCGCGGCAGAGCTGGGTGGTGCTGGCGCCGGAGCGGGTGATCCTCTTGGACGAGACCGCGCATGAGATCGTCCGCCGCTGCGACGGCACCGCCACCGTGGCCGAGATCGTCGCCGACCTGGCCCGCAGCTTCGAGGCCGAGCCCGGCGAGGTCGAGGCCGATGTGGTGCAGCTGATCGACGACCTGACCGTCAAGCGGATCCTGGCGTCATGAACCAGATCGCCCCCCGCCCCGAGCCGCCGCTCGCCGCCCTGCTGGAGCTGACGCATCGCTGCCCGTTGCAATGCCCTTACTGCTCCAACCCGCTGGAGATGGACCGGGCGCGGGACGAGCTGTCGACCGAGGAGTGGCTGCGGGTGATCCGCGAGGCGGCGGATCTCGGCATCCTGCAGGTGCATTTCTCCGGCGGCGAGCCGACCGTCCGCCGCGACCTGGAGGATCTCATCCGCGGCGCCCGTGACGCCGGGCTGTACAGCAACCTGATCACCTCCGGCGTCGCCATCGACCGCGACCGCTTCCACGCCCTGGTCGAGGCCGGGCTGGACCACGCCCAGCTGAGCATCCAGGACACCGACCCGCAATCGGCCGAGCGTATCGGCCATTATCCCGGGGCGCAGCCGAAGAAGCTGGCCTTCGCCGGCTGGGTACGGGAGGAGGGCCTGCCGCTGACCCTGAACGCCGTGGTGCACCGGCAGAATCTCGACCGGCTGGGCGAGATGATCGACCTGGCGGTCGAACTCGGCGCCGCCCGGGTCGAGGTGGCCCATGTCCAATACTATGGCTGGGCCCTGCACAACCGCGACGCGCTGATGCCGAGCCGCGAGCAGCTGGACCAGGCCAGCGCCGTGGTCGAGAGGGCGCGGGAGACGCTGCGCGGCGCGCTGGTGATCGACTATGTCGTGCCGGACTACTACGCCCAGCGGCCCAAGGCCTGCATGGGCGGCTGGGGCCGGCGCTTCCTGAACATCACCCCGTCCGGCAAGGTTCTGCCCTGCCACGCCGCCGAGACCATTTCCGGCCTCGGCTTCGAATCCGTGCGCGACCGGCCACTGGCGGAGATCTGGGCAGGATCGGATGCTTTCCAGCGCTTCCGCGGCACCGCCTGGATGCCGGAGCCGTGCCGCAGCTGCGACCAGCGCGAGGTCGACTGGGGCGGCTGCCGCTGCCAGGCCCTGGCGCTGACCGGCCGGGCGGATGCGACGGACCCGGCCTGTGCGCTGTCGCCGTTCCACGACACGATGATGGGCCTGGCCCGCACCGCGGCGCACAGCGAGGCGCCGCCGGAGTTCGTCTACCGGCGGATGCGGGGATCTGCAGAGCCGGTGCGTTAAGAGACTCCAGCGGCTCGCCCCCTCACCCTCCCGCCGCCAACGCGGCGGGCCCCTCCCTCTCCCCAAGGAGAGGGCAACAGGGTCGGCGCCCTTCACCTCTCCTTGGGGAGAGGTCGAAATCGCGAAGCGATTTCGGGTGAGGGGGTGGCTCCGGTCTATCCGCCGAGCACCTTCATTCACAGCCCTGTCGATTCCTTCCCCCCCCGTGCGACCAGGGCTGCAGGGCAATCGCCCTGCGATCCATCCTGTGCAGGAGGCAGTGCCGTGAAGCTCTATTATTCCCCGAACCTCAACCCGCGTGTCGCGGTGGCGGTGGCCAAGCATCTCGGCTCGCCGGTCGAGTTCGTCCGCGCCAGCCCGATGGACCCGCGCTATCGCGAGCAGTTCCGGCCGCTGAACCCGAACACCCGGGTGCCGATCCTGACCGAGGAGGGCCGCACCCCGCTGTGGGAGACCGACGCCATCGTCTACCGCCTGTCCACCCTGGCGGGCAGCGAGTTCTGGCCGACCGATGAGCGCATGGTCGAGATGCTGCGCTGGGTCAGCTGGGGCACCCATCACTTCACCCGGGCCGCCGACGTGTTCTATTTCGAGAACCTGATCCGGCCGCAATTCCTGGCGCGCCCCGCCAACCAGAGAGCCCTGGACGACGCGGCCGAGGATCTGGCGGTCTGCGGCCCTGTTCTGGACGAGATCCTGGCCGGGCGCACCTGGCTGGTCGGCGACCGCCCGACCTATGCCGATTTCCGGGTGGCGACCGCCCTGCCCTTCGCCGAGAGCGCCGCCATCCCGGTGACGCAATACACCAACATCACGCGCTGGCACGACCGGCTGAATCGCATCGATGCATGGCGTGATCCCTTCGCCGGGCTGGCAATGTGAGGCCGGCCGGATAGTCCCTTGCCGTCATAGCCTGCACGGCCTCCTCGCAGGCTGCCGAGGCGACCTCCAGGTAGATCTCGGCCGCCCGGCGTGCAGGCGCAGATGCCGGCCCGCCCGCCCCTCACCAGGCATGGCTCGGCACCCCAATCGGAACAATCTGCGCCCACACAACGAACGTATCACGAACCATAGCGCACGATCATGCTATAGCGATTGCATTTGTAACATGCCGGACGGTGGCATTCCGCCCTCCCACGCCGGTCCCGTCAGCGCAGCGGCTTGAATGCCGCCCGCAGGTCCTGGGTCAAGGCTTCGGGCTGCTCCCAGGCCGCAAAGTGGCCACCCTTCGGCTGTCGGCTGTAGGCGAGCAGGTTCGGGAAGGCCTTCTCGACCCAGCTCCTGGGCGCCTGGTACAGCTCGTCCGGAAAGGCGCTGACCGCTACCGGGATCCTGATCCCCTTCGGCGCGAAGAAGGCGAGCTTGTTTTCCCAGTACAGCCGGGCCGAGGACACGCCGGTGTTGGTCAGCCAGTACAGCGTGATGTTGTCGAAAATGTCGTCGCGGCTCAGCCCTTCGCTCTCGCCGTTGAACACGCGGGCGATCAGCTCGTAGCTGCGGGCGTCATGGTCCAGCATCCAGGACGCCAGGCCGATCGGGGAATCGTCGATGCCGTAGAGCGTCTGCGGCCGGGCCGCCATCTCCTGGGCGTAGGCCAGGCCATGCTTGTAGAAGAAGTCGAGCTGGCCGTAGGCCCGCTGCTCATCGGCCGACAGGCCGGCCGGGGCCGGACCGCCGGCGGCGAGCGCCGCCTCGATGTCGGGCGGCACCGCGCCCGGCATGTTGGTGTGGATGCCCAGCAGCCCGGCCGGGGCCTGCACCGCCATCTGTTCGGTCACCGCGTCGCCCCAGTCGCCGCCCTGGGCGACGAAGCGGGTGTAGCCGAGCCGCCCCATCAGCACGGTCCAGGCCCGCGCGATCCGCGCCGGGTCCCAGCCCAGCTCGGTCGGCGCGGCGGAGAAGCCGTATCCCGGCAGCGACGGGATCACCACGTCGAAGGCGTCGTCCTCGGTGCCGCCATGGGCCACAGGGTCGGCCAGCGGGCCGATCAGCTTCAGCTGCTCGATCACTGAGCCGGGCCAGCCATGGGTGATGATGATCGGCAGCGCGTTCTTCGCCTTCGACCGGACATGGATGAAGTGGATGTCCACCCCGTCGATGGTGGTGACGAATTGCGGCAGCGCGTTCAGCCGTGTCTCGAACTTGCGCCAGTCATAGTCGGCCGCCCAGTACCGGGCCAGCGCCTGCATCACCTCAAGCTGCACGCCCTGGGTGCCGTCATTCACCAGCTCGCGGCCAGGCCATTTGGTGGCCAGGATCCGCGCCTTGAGGTCGGCCAGGGCCGCGTCCGAGGCATGGAACTGGAAGGGCCGGATCGAGACGTCGTCAGCCGGGCGCTGCGCGGCCGCGGACGCCATGGCATTGCCCGCCTGGGCGACCATCAGCGGCCCGGCTGTCTCGGCCCGGGCCAGCATAGGCAGGGCCAGCGACAGGCTGCCGATCAGGGCGGAGGCCGCGAGGATGCGCCGCGACACGGGCGCTTTCGGAACCATCATGGTGGGGGCACTCCTGCTGGCACCGGGCCGGGCGATCGATCCATGTTCTGGATCCCGCGGCGACGCACCTGGTGCGGTCTTCGAAGGCGATTGATTGAAGGAGACCCCGGCGCGGGTCCGAGGTCGTAGAGGCTGCGGACGAAGATCGTCGCCCGCGGCCGCTCCGACATCATCACTACACGAGGCCGGCGGGGACCGGGTGCGAGCCGTTGTTAGGAGTTGTTAGCCGAAATCCCGGCCGGCGCGGCGCTCAGATCGCCTCCCGCACCCGGTTCCAGCTCTCCCTCATATGGGCGCTGAGGATCGCGGCCAGCCGCTCCGGGTCGCGGGCCTCGAGGGCCGCGATCATCTCCTCGTGATCGGCCACGGCCGCCGCCCATTTCTCCTCGCTGCCGTTGCCGATGAAGCGGATCCGCTTCAGCCGCGACTGCAGGATGCCGTGCACCGTCACCAGCGCCGCGTTGCCGGACAGGTGCAGGATGGCCGAGTGGATGGCCTGGTTCAGCTTGAAGTATTCCAGCCGCTCGCGCCGGCGGTAATGCTCCAGCATCCGGTCGTGCAGCGCGCGGACCTCGCGGATGCCGGCATCCGCAGCGTCGGCGCAGGCCAGCCGGCCGGCTTCGGCCTCCAGCAGGCCCAGCACTGCCAGCATGTCCTGCACCTCCTTGGCGGAGAAGCGCTTCACCACCGCGCCACGGCCCGGGACCAGGTCCAGCAGGCCCTCGCTGGCGAGGTATTTGAGCGCCTCGCGCAGCGGCGTGCGGGAGACGCCGAGCTGCGCCCCCAGCTGGCCCTCATGGATGCGCGCGCCGGGCGGCAGCACGCCTTCGATCACCATGTCGCGGATGCGGCCGACGATCTGGTCGTGCAGCGACGGGCGGGCGATCGGGCCGCCCGGGCTGTCGGCCAACGCGTCCTGCAGGTCCAGTTCCATCCCGTCCTCTCGCCCCGCCGGCGGCATCGCCCGGCCCGGCCAGGATGGCGAAGAACCCCTCGGGACGTCAATCTCAGCATTCTGCATGCAGAGTGCAGCATGCTTGATGTGTGCATGCATGCCTGCTACCGTCCCCTCCAGAAGCAAGAAGATCTTGGGGAGCACCGTGGCAGCCCAGCCCGACATCCGGCCGACCGAAGCCTCCGCCCGTCCCGTCATCGCCTTGGCGATGGGCGATCCCGCCGGCATCAGCCCGGAGCTGACCGCCCGCCTGCTGGCGCTGGACGAGATCCGTGCCGCGGCCCGATTCGTGGTGTTCGGCGACCGCCGCATCCTCGACGCCGGCGCCCGGACGGCCGGCGTGACCTTGGACCTGGAGCCGGGCACCGGGGAAACGGCGCCGAGCGACCGGCCGGTGCTGGTCGATCTGGGCCATCTCGACCCGGCCGAGGTGACCCCGCGCGAGGCGACGCTGGCCGGCGGGCGCTTCGCCTCCGAGAACTTCCGCCGGGCGCTGCGGCTGGCCGCCGCCGGTGGAGCCGACGCGGTGTGCTTCACCCCCTTCAACAAGCAGGCGATGCGCTATGCGTATCCGGGCTACGACGACGAGATCCGCTTCGTCGCCGACGCCATCGGCTGGTCCGGCGCCGCCCGCGAATTCAACATCCTGGACACGATCTGGAACGCGCGGGTCACCTCGCACATCCCGCTGTCGGCCGTGGCCGCGGCGATCACCGCGGACGGCATCCGGGCCGAGCTGGCGCTGACCGCCGGCTGCCTGCGCGCCGCCGGGATCGACCGACCGCGCATCGCCGTGGCCGGCCTCAACCCGCATGCCGGCGACGGCGGCAATTTCGGGCGCGAGGAGATCGAGGTGATCGGCCCCGCGGTCCGCGCCGCGGCGGCGGAGGGCCTGGACGTCGTCGGCCCCTACCCGGCCGACACCGTCTTCCTGCGGGCGCCGAAGGAAGGCTGCCACGCGGTGCTGACCATGTATCACGACCAGGGGCAGATCGCGATGAAGCTGATGGGCTTCGACCGCGGCGTCACCATGCTGGGCGGCTTCCCCTTCCCGATCTGCACCCCCGCCCACGGCACCGCCTACGACATCGAAGGCCTGGGCATCGCCGATATCGGCGCCAGCCGCGCCGCGGTGCTGCTGGCCGCCCGCATGGCGGCCCGGAGGCGCCCCCCGGCCGGCTGATCCGGCCCGTCAACCACAAGCAAAGGGAGGAGAACGAAGATGCTCAAGACACTGACCCTGGCGCTGGCCGCGCTGCTGCCGGCCGTTTCCGCACAGGCCTGGGAACCCCAGAAGCCGATCGAGTTCGTCGTCACCTCCGGTCCCGGCGGCGGCACCGACAGCTTCGCCCGGGCGGTGCAGGCGATCATCGTCAAGCACAAGCTGGTGGACCGCCCGATCATCGTCACCAACAAGGGAGGCGGCAGCGGCGCCGAAGGCTTCGTCTACGGCAAGGGCGCCGCCGGCGACCCGCACAAGCTGGTGTTCGGCACCAACAACGAATACCTGCTGCCCTTCGTCGCCAACCTGCCCTACGCGCCGGAGGACCTGACCCCCGTGGCGGCGATGGCGATGGACGAGTTCGTGCTGTGGGTCAACGGCGAGTCGCCCTACAATTCGGCGGCCGAGCTGCTGGCCGCGGCCAAGGAGAAGCCGGGCGCGCTGAAGTTCGGCGGCAGCCAGTCCAAGGATGTCGACCAGACCCTGGTCACCATGGTCGGCGAGGCCACCGGCACCCGCTTCACCTACATCCCCTTCAAGAGCGGCAACGAGGCCGCGGTGCAGCTGGCCGGCGGCCATATCGACGGCAACACCAACAACCCGAATGAGAATCGCGGCCAGTGGCAGGCCGGCATGGTGCGGCCGCTCTGCGTCTTCGCCACGCAGCGCCTGCCGGCCGGCCCGAAGGTGTCGGGCGACCTCGGCTGGGCCGACATCCCGCTGTGCCGCGACGAGGGCATCCCGATCGACAGCTACCAGATGCCGCGCGCGGTCTGGCTGCCCGGCGGCGTGCCGGCGGAGGCGACCGCCTTCTACACCGAGTTGCTGCGCAAGGTCAGCGAGACGCCGGAATGGCAGGACTACCTGGCCAAGAGCTCGCAGAGCGGCAGGTTCCTGACCGGCGACGAGTGGCAGGCCTATATCCGCTCCGAGCAGGACCGGGTGCGCGCGGTCTACCAGAAGCAGGGCTGGCTCGCCGGCTGACGGAGGATGCCTCTCCGCAAGGGGAAATCTGTTCAAAATTTCCAACACCGTCATTGCGAGCGCAGCGAAGCAATCCAGGGCCGCTCGCACCAGCCCCTGGATTGCTTCGTCGGCTTCGCCTCCTCGCAATGACGGTGAAGGCGGTTTTGAAAGATCCCGCAAGACAAGGGCCGACAGGTGATGTCTGAACGTGATGGACGTGAGAGCGGCGGCATCTCCCGCTTCGCGATGGAATGCGCGGCGTCCTTGGCCACCGGCGCGGCCGGCGCCGCGGTCGCGGTCGGCGGGCTGCAGGGCGGCATCGGCTGGAACGAGGCGGGGCCCGAGCCCGGGACCTTCCCCTTCGCCGTCGGCCTGATCATCGTCGCCGGCAGTCTCGGCACCCTGGTGCAGGCGATCCGGTCGCGCGCCGGCGGCGGCGGCGCGGTGTTCCTCGACGGCGTGCGGCTGCGCCGGGTCGCCGCTTTCTTCGGGCCGATGGCGGCCTTCGTCGTGCTGTCGCTGCCGCTCGGCCTCTACGCCGCCTCGGCCCTCTACCTCGCCGGGGTGATGGCGCTGCAAGGCGGCTACCGGCTGCGGACGGCCGTGCCGGTCGGGCTCGGCGTCGCCGCGCTGCTGTGGCTGGTGTTCGAGACCTGGTTCCAGGTGCCGCTGCTGAAGGGTCCGGTCGAGGCCTGGCTCGGCCTCGCCTGACATCCGGAGACCTCCCCGTGGACAACCTCGCCCATCTCGTCGACGGCTTCGGCACGGTGCTGAGCGCCTACCACCTCATGCTGATGGTGCTGGGCGTGATGCTCGGCATCCTGGTCGGGGTGCTGCCCGGCCTCGGCGCGCCGAACGGCGTGTCGCTGCTGCTGCCGCTGACCTTCGCCATGGACCCGGTCTCGGCCATCATCCTGTTGAGCTGCATGTACTGGGGCGCGCTGTTCGGCGGCTCCACCACCTCGATCCTGTTCAACATCCCGGGCGAGCCGTCCTCGGTCGCCACCACCTTCGACGGCTACCCGATGGCCCGGGCGGGCCAGGCGGCACGGGCGCTGACGCTCGCCTTCCTGTCGGCCGGATTCGGCGCCCTGGCCGGGGTCGTGGTCATCACCCTGCTCTCCGGCTGGGTGGCGGAGTTCGCGCTGCGCTTCAGCTCGCCGGAATTCTTCGCCGTGTACTTCCTGGCCTTCGCCTCCTTCGTCGGCATGGGCACCGGGTCGCCCATGAAGACCATCGTCTCGATGATGCTGGGCTTCGCCTTCGCCACGGTCGGGATGGACACCGTCTCCGGCAACCTGCGCCTGACCTTCGGCCTTTCGGACCTGATCAAGGGCATCAGCTTCCTGGTCGCGGTGATCGGCCTGTTCGGCATCGGCGAGCTGATCCTGACCATGGAGGAAGGGCTGCGCTTCGACGGCATCCGCGCCCGGGTCGGGCTGCGCGATGTCGGACGCGCCATGCGCGAGCTGCCGCGGCAATGGCTGGCGCTGCTGCGCAGCGTGCTGGTCGGCTGCTGGATGGGCATCACCCCCGGCGGGCCGACCGCCGCCAGCTTCATGAGCTACGGCCTGGCCCGGCGCTTCGCCCGCCGCAAGGAGGGCTTCGGCAAGGGCGAGCCGGCCGGCATCGTCTCGCCCGAGGCCGCCGACCACTCCGCCGGCACCTGCGCCATCCTGCCGATGCTGGCGCTGGGCGTGCCCGGATCGGCCACCGCCGCGGTGATGATGGGCGGGCTGATGATCTGGGGCCTGACGCCCGGCCCGATGCTGTTCATCGACCAGCCGGACTTCGTGTGGGGCCTGATCGCCAGCATGTATCTCGGCAATGTCGTCGCCGTCGCCCTGGTGCTGGCGACCGTGCCGGTGTTCGGCGCCATCCTGCGCATCCCCTTCGCCGTGATCGGGCCGGTGATCGTGGTGGTGTGCTTCGCCGGCGCCTACACCGTCGCCAACTCGCCCTTCGACATGGGGCTGGTGCTGGCCTTCGGCATCACCGGCTATGTCTTCAAGCGGCTCGACTACCCGATCGCGCCGCTGGTGCTGGCCATGGTGCTGGGCGACAAGGCGGAGGACGCGTTCCGCCAGTCGATGATCATGTCCGGCGGCGACCTGTCGGTGTTCTGGTCGAACGCACTGGTCGGCAGCATCACCACGCTGGGCCTGGTCATGCTGGCCTGGCCGCTGATCGGCCGCGTCCTCGGCGCGGCGCTGCCAAGCCGGTTGTTCCGCATGCGGGCGAACTGAGAACCGCCGGAGAGCGGATGGGCGGCCAGCTATACGCGCAGTTCGGTGTCCAGAGTGGCGACGATCTCTTCGCCCCACATCACCCGCGCGGAGAAGACGTAGTGCGACAGGGTGCGCGAGGCCGAAAGGCAGTCGACGAGGAACGACAGCGGCGTGGCGGCGGAGACAAGCTTGAGCGCCGCGATGTCGGTCCGGACCACGGAATAGTCGGTCTCCTTGCCCAGAATGTGGTGCAGAAGGCGGCTCACCACCTGGGCGATGGTTTCGGCGATGATCGCGACCGGCCATGCCGGGTAGCCCGGAAAGTGACCGGCGCACCGGGCCGGCGCCAAAGGTTGGCTGCGCGCCGTGAGCGACAGCGCCTGAGGTGCGTCGAATTCCAGCGGGATCGGCTCCCGGTAGGGAGACTCCTCGGCGGGAGGGACCTCCGCCGCCCGGTACTCCTGGAACAGCCGCTGGAACACCCGTTCCGGCAAGGCCTGGTAATCGCAGTGCAGATGGGCGAAAGGCCGCCCGTCCGATACGATCGCTTGCGCTTTCAGGGAACGCCGGTCATGGCTCACCGTCTCGGCGGTCGCCTCGAAGATCCGCCCTGCTTCCCTCGGCTGAGCGCCGTCGAGGGTGCTGAAGCGCGCCTTGGTCGCGAGATAATAGATGCGCTCCGTCGCCTGCCCGGCCACGGCGGCGCAGGAGCCGAGGATGGCGAGATGCCGCCCAACCTCGGCCGAAGCGATCGGCCCGCGCTCGTAGCCGTTTGTCTGCTCTGAAGCGAAGACGCCACGGACGGCCCCGCTCGAAAGGCCTTGCAGCTCGCCGAAGGCGAAATAGGGAGTCTGCACGGCAATGCGATCACAGATCTTCGAGATGTCCAACCGCGACATCAAATTGTCTCCATAGCGAAACCATCGCACCACCTCCGCCGGCAGGCATCACTGCCATCGACGCCATAGAGACTGGCAATCATTGGCGGAAGCATCAGTAAATTTTAGATACATTCTCTTCCTTGATTATCAATCACACTATAATCTACGCATCTACAGCATAGAAATATTATGATGTATAGAAAAATAAGAACAAAATCCTGATTTATTTTAAGGTTGGCGTCTCGCTTGCCGAGCGGCTGATGCGGGCGTTCGAGCCGGTGACCCGCGCCGGATCCTGGCCCCGGATGTCGGCGGCACCGCCACGAGGCGGCATGTCACCGACGCGGTGGTCGACACCCTCTACAGTTCGAACGTCTGACCGCCGGCACCGGCGGGGGCGGTACGGACCGCCCCGGGCGACCGGCCGATCACCCGCTTGAAGGCCCGGCTGAAAGCGGCCTGCGAGCCGTAGCCCAGGCGGTGGGCCGCGGCCTCGATCGGCATCCGGTCGCGGCCGATCCATTGCGCGGCCAGGCGCATCCGCAGGTCGGCGACGTAGCGAAGCGGGGTCAGGCCGGTGACGGCGAGGAAGCGTTCGGCGAAGACCGACCGTGACGCGCCCATTTCGGCCGCCAGCTCGGCCACCGTCCAGTCCCGGCCGGGGTCGCGGTGCATGGCGGCGATGACGCGGCCGAGGCGCGGGTCGCGCAGCGCCTCGATCCAGCCCTTGGCCTCGCCGCAGCCGCATTCGACCCAGCCGCGGACGATGGAGGCGGAAACGACGTCGGCCAGCCGCGCCAGGATCGCAGCGAAGCCGGCGCGCTCGTCGCAGGCCTCGCGCGCCATCGCCTCCAGCATCGGCAGGATCTCGGGGTAGCGGTGCAGCAGCGTGCCGACCAGCATCACCTCCGGCATCAGCGCCACCAGCGGGTGCATGCCGCCGAGGTCGAACTCCATGCAGCCGCTGAAGATCAGCGCGCCCGAGTCCGGGTCGCAGCCCTCCGGACAGGCGCGGATGATGCGGACGCTCTGGCACAGCGTCTCGCCCTCGAAGCTGGAGATGTCACGGCTGGCCTGGTCGGATGCGGACAGCATCTCATGCGGCCCGCCGCGCGGCAGCAGCACGGCGTCGCCCGAGTTAAGCGCGTGCAGCGTCCCGTCGGCCGTGCGAAGCACCACCGGGCCGCGGGCGACGAAGTGGAACTGGGCCCGGCCCGGGACGGTGCCGAAGCCGATGCCGAAGGGCGGCGCGATGGCGATCCGCCGGTAGTTCACCCCGAACAGCCGCATGCCCAGCAGCAGCTCGCTGACCAGGTCACCGGCGGGCCGCGAGGGCTGCCGGGGTGCCGGGTGTTCGGATCGCAATTCGGACGGACGATCAAACATTCCGGAGTGTCTGACATAGATCGTCCGGGGAGTCCATCCTACCTTCTGCTGCACTGCATCAAAATCTCTCTCTTCAAAGGATGGTCCCATGATCGAGGGAACACAGCGGACAGGCGCTGCGCCGGCGCGGGAGGAGCCGGCCTGGGGCGCGGTCTTTTCGATGACGCTCGGCGTGTTTGGGCTGGTGACGGCGGAGTTCCTGCCGGCCAGCCTGCTGACGCCGATGGCGGCGGATCTCGGCGTGACCGAAGGCCTGGCGGGCCAAGCCGTGACGGCGACCGCGGTGGTGGCGCTGGTGACCAGCCTGCTGGTCTCGGCCGCGACCCGGCGGATCGACCGGCGCCACGTGCTGCTGGCCTTCTCGATCCTGCTGACGGTGTCGAACCTGCTGGTCGCCTTCGCCCCCGGCCTGCCGGCCCTGCTGCTGGCGCGCGTCGTGCTTGGCGTGGCCCTGGGCGGCTTCTGGACCATGGCGGCGGCGACGGTGATGCGGCTGGTGCCCGACGCGCTGATCCCGCGCGCCCTGTCGCTGCTGTTCAGCGGCGTCTCCGCCGCGACCGTCGCCGCCGCACCGCTGGGCAGCTATTTCGGCGACATCATCGGCTGGCGCGGCGTGTTCCTGATCGCGGCGGCGCTGGGGCTGCTGGCGCTGGCGGTGCAGGTCGCGACGCTGCCGCGGATGGCGCCGAACACGCGGACCAGCCTGCGCACCCT
The DNA here is from genome assembly GCF_000767795.1 of Inquilinus limosus MP06. Classification (GTDB taxonomy): domain Bacteria; phylum Pseudomonadota; class Alphaproteobacteria; order DSM-16000; family Inquilinaceae; genus Inquilinus; species Inquilinus limosus_E. Next base: position 12,234 of record NZ_JANX01000132.1, read on the forward strand.
GGTCGAGGTGCTGGCGCGCCCGCAGGTCGGCTTCGGCATGCTGGCGGTGCTGCTGGTGTTCACCGGGCACTTCGCGTTCTTCACGTACATCCGGCCGTTCCTGGAGACGGTGACCGGCGTCGGCATCACCGGCGTGTCGGGCATCCTGCTGGGCTTCGGCATCGCTAATTTCCTGGGCACCTTCCTGGGCGGCTTCCTGCTCGAGCGCAGCATGCGGCTGACCATGATGCTGATGCCGCTGACCATGGGCATCCTCGGCCTCGGCCTGGTGGCGGTGGGCGGCGGCGCGCCGGTGGCGAACACGGCGATGGTGGCGCTGTGG
>NZ_JANX01000133.1 GCF_000767795.1 Inquilinus limosus MP06
CCGAGACGGTGACGGTCTCCGTCACGTTCGAGCCGGCGAAATCGAGCGTGTCGGTGCCGGCCTGGCCTTCGACGATGTCGTTGTCGTCGCCCGGCGCCCAGCCGAACAGGTCGTCCCCGCCCCCAGCAGGGCGGTGTCGTCGCCGTCCCCGCCGCGCACGATGTCGGCGCCGGCGCTGCCGAAGACCACGTCGGCGCCGAGGCCGCCGAGCACGGTCAGGCCGATCCGGCCGGCCGGCAGCGCCGAGGCGTCGATCACGTCGTTGCCGGCCTGCGCCTGGATCGTCAGCCGGTCCAGCGCCGCATCGGCATGCTGGATCGAGACCGATGCCGGCAGCCCGTTGACGGCGACGACGGCGGTCGACGCTACCAGGGTGACCACGTCGTCGCCGGCGGTGCCGTCCACGGTCACCGTGTCGGCCGCGCGGTCGCCGGCTGCCGGATCGGTCCCCGCCAGGTCGACTCCGACCCGGGTGATGTCGGTGCCGGTCAGGTCACGCACCGCGACCGTGTCGGCGCCGGCCAGCGTCTTGAGCTGGATGCGCTCGACATCGTTCAGATCGAGAGTGACGGAGCCGATGTCGCGGACGAACAGGACCCGCCCGCCATTGGCCGCGATGTTGAAGGTCTCGTTGGCGGCGCTCCCGGTGACACTCAGATCGTCGGTGCCGGCCTGGCCCTCCACCGTGTCGCTGCCGTCGCCCGGCACCCAGGCGAAGGTGTCGTTGCCGGCGCCCAGGAAGGCGACGTCGTTGCCGCGGCCGCCGACCACGATGTCGTCACCGTCGCCGCCCAGCAGCACATCGGCCCCGGCACCGCCGAAGAGCGCGTCGTTGCCGGCGCCGCCGTCGAGGGCCAGGGCCATCGGCGCCGTCGCCAGCGGCCGGGCGTCGATCCGGTCGTTGCCGTCGAGGCCGTTGATGAGGAGCTGGTCGAAGGCCTCGGCATGATCGACCACGAGCTGGGCCGCGAGGCCGGTCGCCACCACCGCCGTGCCGGACAGGGCCAGGGTCACGGTCTCGGCGGCCGCGGCGCCGTTGGCGGTCACCACATCCGCCCGGCCGTCGCCGGCCCCGCCGTTCAGCACACCCTCCAGATCGACCGTCACCCGGGTCATGCCGGTGCCGGCCAAGTTGTTGACGGTGACCCGGTCGGCCCCGCCCAAAGCGTGGAATTCGATCCGCTCGATGCCGTTCAGGTCATGGGTGATGGTGCCGACGTCGCGGGTGAACAGGACCCGGCTGCCATTGGCCGACATGCTGATGGTCTCGGCGACGTTCGAGCCGCTGAAATCGAGCGTGTCGGTGCCGGCCTGGCCTTCGACCGTGTCGCTGCCGTCGCCCGGCACCCACAGGAAGGTGTCGTCCCCCGTCCCCAGCAGGGCCGTGTCATTGCCGCCATCACCGGCAACCACGTCGTTGCCGCCGCCGGCGGAGATCACATCGGCCTCGGCCGAGGGCCGGGGCTGCCCGGACACCGTCACCGTGGGCGACACGAATGCGGGGGTGATGGTTTCTGCGGCGTCAGTGCCGGTGAAGACGGACATGGAAATTCCCCATCCGAGAGGGGGAGGGCCGGAGGACCGCCCCCCGATCAATGCCGTACGGCCAATATCGCGTCGCCGGCGGAAACCGGGCCCGGCACGGCCTCAACATACCATGGATTCGAGGCGAATGCCGTCGACCGGCATCGGACGCCCGGGCCAGCCCGGGCGTCCGGCCTCGCGGGCTACAGCACGAAATCCGCCGCCGTTAGGGCGACGTGCCCGGTCAACGTGATGTGGAAATCGGAGGTGCCGTCGCCATTGACGTCGCCGGCGATGGTGGTGTCGGCTCCGTTGACGGCGAAGCGCAGCTCGCCGGCATGGTGGGTGTAGAGGCCGGTGCCGATGAAGGTGAAAGCCTGGTTGCCCGCCGCGCCGGTGTTGGCGTCGATCACCGACAGGTCGGTCCTGTCGCCCTGGGCATGGCTGAAATCGGCGATCCGGTCGGCCTTGGGCCCGACGACGCTGTCCGACACCAGGTTGAACTGGAACCGGTCGGCCCCGGCGCCGCCCAGGAAGGTGTCGGTGCCGGCGCTGCCGACGAGCTTGTCGTTCCCGGCCCCGCCCGACAGGGTCAGGCTGATCTTGCCCGCCGCGACCGCCGCGGCGTTGATCACGTCGTCGCCGTCGCCGGCGCTGATCAGCAGCCGGTCGCCCGCCTCCGAATGCTGGATCGCGATCGAGGCCTGCAGGCCGCCGATGCCGAGCGCGTCGGCGGAGGAGGAGAGCGAGATCTTGTCGATGCCGGCGGTGCCCTCGACGGTCACCGAATCGACCGCGCCGTCGCCGGTCGTGCCGCCCGCCGTCCCCGCCAGGTCGATGCCGATTCGGGTGGTGTCAGTCCCGGTCAGGTCGTGGATCGTGACCTTGTCGGCGCCGCCCAGCGCGGTGAACTGGATGCGCTCGACATCGTTCATGTCCATGTTCACGGCGGCGACGTCGCGGAAGAAGGTGGTGCGGCCGTGATTGGCCGAGATGTCGATCGTCTCGGCCACGCCGGCGCCCAGGAACGCCAGGCTGTCGGTGCCCGGGCCGCCCTCGATGGTGTCGCTGCCGTCGCCCGGCGCCCAGGCGAAGGTGTCGTCCCCGGAGCCGAGGAAGGCAGTGTCGTCGCCCTTGGCGCCGATCACGAGATCGTTGCCGGCGCCGCCGAGCAGCAGGTCCGCCCCGGCGCTGCCGATCAGCGTATCGTTGCCCTCGCCGCCGTCGAGGACCAGGACCATCGACTGCGGCAGCAGGCTGGCGTCGAGCCGGTCGTTGCCGCCGAGCCCGTCGATGATCAGGTGGTCGCCCGGATCGAAATGGCTGATCGTCGTCTCCGCCGCCAGCCCGGCCACATGCACGGTCGCATCCGCGCCGGTGCCGGTCTGGGTCAGCTTGATCGCGTCGTTGACGGGGGCACCGTTGGTGAAACCGGCTCCGTTGACGATCACCGTGTCCTCCACGCCGTCGGCGGCGGTGCCGTCATGCACGCCGGCCAGGTCGATCTGGACATGCTTGACCGCCGTGCCGGCCAGGCTGTTGACGGTGACCAGGTCGGATCCGCCGAGCGCCTCGAACTCGATGGTCTCGAGATTGGTCAGGGTCATCTGGACCGAGGCGATGTCGCGGAAGAAGATCGCCTTGCCGGCATTGGCGAAGATCAGGATGTTCTCGTCGGCATTGGCGCCGTCGAAGTCAAGGGTGTCGAGGCCGGCGCCGCCGTCGACCGTGTCGCTGCCGTCGCCCGGGACCCAGCCGAATACGTCGTTGCCGTCGCCGAGATTGGCGATGTCGTCGCCCTTGTTGCCGTTGACGATATCGTTGCCGCCCAATGCATTGATGGTCTCGGCATCGTCGGTGCCCTCGAGATGGTCGGGGCCGTTGGTGCCGTTGATCGGATTGGCCATGATGTCGTTTCCCCTGTGTCGGGGCGGCCGGCGGCCGCCGTTCGCTGTCTCACCCGGAGAGGATGCCGGGCACCTGGGGCGGCGGGTGTTACCGGGGTCACCCCGGCGCGCGGATGTGCTCCAATCGACGGAGTCCAACCAAAGGAGTCGCGGCCATGCTGAAGAGGATCGAGGCCGGGGTGCTGGACGTCGCCTATGAGGAGAGCGGCGATCCGTCGGGCTGGCCGGCGGTGCTGCTGCACGGGTTTCCCTACGACATCCACAGCTATGACGAAGTGGCGCCGCGGCTCGCCGCGCAGGGCGCCCGGGTGATCGTGCCGTATCTGCGCGGCTACGGCCCGACCCGCTTCCGCTCGGCGGACACGCCGCGGTCGGGCGAGCAGGCGGCGCTGGGGCAGGACCTGCTGGATCTCCTGGATGCGTTGAAGATCGAATCGGCGGTGCTGGGCGGCTATGACTGGGGCGGCCGGGCCGCCTGCATCGTCGCAGCGCTGTGGCCGCAGCGGGCGCGTGGCCTGGTCTCGGTCAACGGCTACAACATCCAGAACATCGCCAAGTCGGGCGAGCCGGCCTCGCCCGAGGCCGAGTTCCGCTACTGGTACCAGTACTATTTCCACGGCGAGCGCGGCCGGAAGGGGCTGGAGCGCAACCGGCGCGAGCTGTGCCGCCTGCTGTGGCGGCTGTGGTCGCCGGAATGGCGCTTCGACGACGCCACGTACGATCGCAGCGCCGGGTCCTTCGACAACCCCGATTTCGTCGATGTCGTGATCCAGTCCTACCGCCACCGCTACGCCCTGGCGGAGGGCGACCCGGCGGTGGCGGAGGTGGAGCGCCGGCTGGCGGCGCGGCCGCCGATCACGGTGCCGGCGGTCACGCTGGACGGCGACGCCGACGGGGTGATGGCGCCCGGCGGCACCGCCGATCACGCCGGCCACTTCACCGGCCGGCACGAGCATCGCATGGTCGGGCCGGGGATCGGCCACAACCTGCCGCAGGAGGCCCCGGAGGCCTTCGCCCAGGCGATGCTGACGGTCAGGGAGTGGGCTGGCGGCTGAATCCCGCAAACTCAAACCGTCATTGCGAGCGCAGCGAAGCCATCCAGGGGCCAGTGCGAACCGGCCCCTGGATTGCTTCGTCGGCTTTGCCTCCTCGCAATGACGGAATGGGAATGAGCGGCCGCTACCGCCCTCCGTACTGCGCGTCGTGCAGCCGGCGGTACAGGCCCCCTGCGGCGACCAGGTCGCGGTGCCGGCCCTGCTCGGCGATGCCGCTGGAATCGACCACCGCGATCCGGTCGGCGTCCTGGATGGTGGCCAGGCGGTGGGCGATCACCAGCGTGGTGCGGCCCTGCGACAGCTCGGCCAGCGACTGCTGGATCGCCCGCTCGGTCTCCGTGTCCAGGGCCGAGGTCGCCTCGTCCAGGATCAGGATTGGCGGGTTCTTGAGGAACATCCGGGCGATCGCCAGGCGCTGCTTCTGTCCGCCCGACAGCTTCACCCCGCGCTCGCCGATCACCGTGTCCAGCCCGTCCGGCAGGCCGGCGACGACGCGGTTCAGCCGGGCGCGGCGCGTCGCCTCTATGATCTCGGCCTCGGTCGCGCCCAGCCGGCCATAAGCGATGTTCTCGCGGATCGTGCCGGCGAACAGGAACACGTCCTGCTGCACCACGCCGATCTGCCGGCGCAGCGAGGTCATGGTCATGTCGCGGATGTCGATGCCGTCGATGGTGATGCGGCCGCCCTGGACCTCGTAGAAGCGCGGCAGCAGCGAGCAGATGGTGGTCTTGCCGGCGCCGGACGGGCCGACGAAGGCCACGGTCTCGCCGGCGCGGATGGCCAGGTCGATGCCGCGCAGCACCGGGGTGCCGTCGCCATAGCCGAAGCTGACGCCCTCGTAGCGGATGTCGCCCTTCAGCGCCGGCACCTCGACCGCGCCCGGCCGGTCGACGATGTCGGGCTCGGTGTCCAGGAGCTCGGTGTAGCGGCGGAAGCCGGCGATGCCCTTGGGATAGGTCTCGATCACCGAGTTGATCTTGTCGATCGGGCGGAAGAACACGTTGACCAGCAGCAGGAAGCCGACGAAGCCGCCCTCGCTGAGCCGGCCGGTCAGCACGAAATAGGCGCCGGCGATCATCACCGTCATCTGGATCAGCCGCATGCTGAGATAGCTGAGCGAGGTGCTGGCCGCCATGATCCGGTAGGCGTCGAGCTTGGTGCGCCGGTAGTTCTGGTTGTCGTCGGCGAACAGCCGGCGCTCATGTTCCTCATTGGCGAAGGCCTGAACCACGCGGATGCCGCCGACATTCTCCTCGATCCGGACGTTGAAGTTGCCGACCCGGCTGTACAGAGCCTGCCAGTTGCGGGTCATGCGGCCGCCGTAGCGGCTGGTCAGCCAAGCGGTCAGCGGCACGATCGCGGCGGTGATCAGCGCCAGCTCGACATGCACCGTCAGCATCAGCGCGAAGGCGCCGATGAAGGTCATCACGGCGATGAACAGGTCCTCCGGCCCGTGATGCGCGACCTCGCCGATCTCCTCCAGGTCCTTGGTCAGCCGGCCGACCAGATGGCCGGTCTTCTGGTTGTCGAAGAAGGAGAAGGACAGCTTCTGCAGATGGTCGAAGGCCTTCCGCCGCATCTCGGTCTCGATGTTGATGCCGAGCATGTGGCCCCAATAGGTCACGATCGCCATCAGGCCGGTGTTGGCGACGTAGATGACCAGCAGGCCGGCGGCGGCCAGCAGGATCAGCGGCCAGTCGCCGCTCGGCATCAGGCTGTCGACGAACAGCTTGACCGCGATCGGGAAGCCGAGCTCGAGCAGGCCGGAGACGATGGCGCAGCAGAAATCGAGCAGGAACAGCCCGCGATGCGGCCGGTAATAGGCGAAGAAGCGTCTCAGCATCGGTCGTCTCGAAGTCAACCGCCGGACTGCCACACCCGGATCGCATCGACCGGGTGCAGCAGCATCAGCACGTTCAGGGTCAGGTTGTCGCGGATCAGCCAGCCGGTCAGCAGCTCGAAGAACACCGCCAGGAACACGGTCAGCCACACCGGCGCCCGGGAGGCGAAGGCGAAGCCCAGCGTCATGAAGGCGATGTCGGAGACCGAGTTCAGCACGCTGTCGCCGGTGTAGCCCAGCGCGATGGTCGCCTCGCGGTAGCGGTCGATCACCATCGGGCCGTTCTCCGCGATCTCCCAGGCGCATTCGACCGCCAGCGCGATCAGCGCCCGGGCGCCGAGCGGCAGGCGCCGCGCGAACAGCCAGGTCAGCCCGAAGAACAGGAAGCCGTGGATGATGTGCGACGGCGTGTACCAGTCGGCGATGTGCTGGGAGTTGTCGGCGCTCATCACATCCGGCGCCCACAGCTTGACCGTGCCGCAGGTGCAGATCGGCACCCGGCCCATGGCCAGCAGGATCGCCGCCGTCGCCGCCACCAGGCCGAGGCCGAGCAGAAGAGTGATGCGCCCGGCCGGCCGCACCGTCTTGAAGGATCCGTCCACCATGCACGCAGTCCTAGCACGGCCGAAGCGCTGCGAAGCATTCGCAGACGGCGGGACGATGCGCCGCTTTCGGCATGGCGGACCGGACCATGCCAACGAGCTCTTCATCGACTCTTCGCTATCCGTCATCCCGGGCGCGGCGCAGCACGGAGTGGTGCGCCGCTGAACCGGGATCTCTTCGAGGACGACACCGAGATCCCGTGTCTGCGCAGCGATACTTCGCATCGCAGCGCGCACGGGATGACGATCTCTTCATTGGCCCTTCGGCCTCACAGATACGGCGAGGCCAGCCACACCGTCCGGTTGCGCAGCCGGGTCAGGAACGGCCGGGCCCGCAGCGTCGCCAGCGTCTCCGGCCAGGCCGAGGCCATGCGCTCGCGGATCGCGGCGTCGACTTCGCCGGCGACATCTCGGTCGTAGATCTCGACATCCAGCTCGAAATTGAGCCGCAGGCTCCGCGAATCGAGGTTGGAGGAGCCGATCAGCGCCCAGGCGCCGTCCACCGCCATCAGCTTGGAATGGTCGAACGGGCCGGTCGTCCGCCACACCCGGCAGCCGGGCCGCAGCACCTGGTCCAGCTGCGCCGTCATCGCAGCATCGACCAGCGCCAGATTGTTCTGGCTGGGGATGACGATGTCGACCTCGACGCCCCGCTGGGCGGCGATGGCCAGGGCGCTGGTCAGCGGCAGGTCAGGCAGGAAATAGGGCGAGCAGATCAGGATCGAGCGCTGGGCCACGGCGATCGCGCCCATCACCAGGCTGTGGTTCGAGCCCAGGGTGTGGTCGGGCCCGGACAGCACTGCCCGGGCCAGCACCGTCGGCGCGGGCTGCGGCTGCGGCACCGATTCCCAGGCCTTGCCGTGCAGCCGGCGCCCGGTGGTGAAGCGCCAGTCCTGGACGAAGGTGGCCAGCAGGCTCTGCACCATCGGGCCGCAGATCCGGGCGTGGGTGTCGCGGGCCGGCGGCCCGTCGACAAAGGCGCTGGCGAACTGGGCCCGGATGTTCATGCCGCCGGTGAAGGCGGTCTCGCCGTCCACCACCAGCAGCTTGCGGTGGCAGCGGAGATTGGCATAGGGCAGCCGCAGGCCGATGACATTGCCGTTGAAGCGGGCCGTGGTGACGCCGCCCTCGCGCAGCACGCCGACGATCTGCGGCCGCGAGTAGCGCGCGCCGATGGCGTCGATCAACACCCGCACCTCGACCCCGCGCCGCGCGGCGTCGATCAGCGCTCCGGCGATCTCCTGCCCGACCGGGTCGTTGTCGAAGATGTAGCTCTGCAGCGCGATCGAGGACCGGGCGCCGCGGATCGCCTCCAGCATCGCCGGATAGGCCTCGTCGCCGCCGCGCAGCAGCCGCAGCTGGTTGCCGCCGGTCACCGGGAAGGGCGAGACCTTGTCGCCGAGCCGTTGCAGCGAGGCGAATTGCGGTGCCGAGGCCGCCGCCACGTCCACCGCCGGGCTGGTCTCCCGGTCGTCCATCCCGGCGCCGGACCGGCGCCGGCGGCGGGCGATGGCGGCGCGCCGCACCCGGTTGACGCCCAGCACCAGATAGATCAGTGCGCCGAGGATCGGGTTCAGCACGATCACGCCCACCCAGCCGGAGGCGGCGCGGACATCGTCCTTGGTCATGATCGCATGGATCGCGCCGGCGATGCCCAGCACCAGGCTGGCCGCCAGCACGATGTCGGGCCAGTACATTGTCCAGAAGGCGTCCATACCGTCCATGCGCCAGATGCGTCGCCCATCCCCTGCCAGCACCACCGGCGGCCGGCAAGCCCGGCAGGGCTACCCCTGCAGCATAACCGTCATACGGCACCCGTCGACCAGCTCCGGCGGGGTTGATGCGACGCCGCTCTCGCGGTAGTCTGGATCCATGGATCCAAACTCGATTGCCGACACGCTGCGCCAGGAGATCGAGGCCCGCCTGCTGGCACCCGATTCCGTGCTGCGCCAGGAAAGCCTGGCGGAGCGGTTCGGCGTCAGCCGCCAGCCGGTGCGGCAGGCGTTGGACCGGCTGCTGGCCGAAGGACTGGTGGTGCGCCGGTCCGACCGCAGCCTTGCCGTCGCCGGCCTGTCGGCGGAGGAGGGGCGGGAGCTGACGGCCCTGCGCATCCTGGTGGAGGGCGAGGCCCTGCGCCTGTCCCTGCCGCGGCTGGCGCCCCGCGACCTGCGTCGCGCCGCGCGCATGGCCGAGGATCTGGCCGAGGAGGAGGATCCGGCGGCGATCGAAGCGCTGGACGTCGCCTTCCACGCCGCCCTGTACGGCGCCTGCGGCAATGCCCGGCTGCTGCGCCTGATCGATTCGCTGCGGCGCGAGGGCAGGCGGGCCTACGCGCTGCAGCCCCCGGGCTCCGCCTTCCGCGCCGCGATGGCGGCACAGCACGACGCCATTCTGGCGGCCTGCCGCGACGGCGACGCCGCCGCCGCGACCGCCGCCCTGGCCGCCCATCTGCAGATGGCGGCCGATCCGCAACCAGGAGACACCCGATGAGTCACTATCAGGCCACCGTGCTGTGGCAGCGCCCGCCGGACGTCGTCTTCACCGACGGCCGCTACAGCCGGGTGCATCTCTGGCGCTTCGACGGCGGCGTCGAGGTGCCGGCCTCGGCCTCGCCGCATGTCGTGCCGCTGCCCTTCTCGGCCGCGGAGCCGGTCGATCCGGAGGAAGCCTATGTCGCCGCCCTGGCGAGCTGCCACATGCTGACGTTCCTGTCGATCGCGGCCAAGCGCCGCTTCGTCGTCGACCGCTACGGCGACACCGCCGAGGGCGTGATGGAGAAGAACGGCGATGGCCGGCTCGCCGTCACCCGCGTGGTGCTGAACCCGCGCGTGGTATACGCCGGGCCGGTGCCCGAACTGGCCGTGGAGGAGGCCATGCATCACGCCGCGCATGAGCAGTGCTTCCTGGCCAATTCGGTGAGGACCGTGATCGAGACCCGGCTGGGCTGACGCCGCCGGATCGATCGCGGGCGCGGCTTGGATGGAAGTCCCGGGCGCCTTAGGCCCGGTGTCCAGGACATATGCGTGCTGCGCATATCATTCGTGCGGAAAGTGCAAAAGAAAGAAACTTAGTTCGGCAGGTTCGAAGTTTAGTTCCAACTTCCTGACCATTTTTGAGCAGCGAGACGCTCTCCATTCACCTGCGATAACGAAACAACTCCTAGTCGGGAAATTTTTATCCAGTTTTGAAGGCCCTTGAAACCATCTCTGCGGTATGTGAAATTTAATTTCTGAATCAAGAAATATTTTGCTTATATCTGGAAATATCATAATAAAAAATCTTGACGATATTTCTTGCATCAAGAGGAGTCGCCTAGCTTGTCATGATCCTTTAAGTTGTTTGTAAACGACGATTTTGTGATCGTGGGTCGAGAGCGACGCCGTGTGCCGGCAGCGCCGGGACCGATACTGAACACGCGATAGCGGAGAACGAATATGGCTTTGTCATTGGAACTCCTGGGGCTGCTGGGCATCAACCTCGACGACACCGACGACGACGTGCTGGTCGGCGGCAACATCATCGACGTCCTGAGCGGCGGTGACGGCAACGACGTCATCGAAGGCAAGGGCGGCGCCGACGTCATCAGCGGCGGCGACGGCATCGACACGCTGAGCTACGAGACCTCGCCGGCGGCGGTGCAGGTCAGCCTCGAGCCCGGCCTGCTCGGCCTGATCAGCCTGAACACCGGCGGTGACGCCACCGGTGACCTGGTCAGCGTCGGCTTCGAGAACGTCGTCGGTTCGGCCTTCGCCGACACCATCACCGGCGACGCGACCGCCAACACCCTGGCCGGCTTGGCGGGCAACGACACCCTCAATGGCGGCGCCGGCAACGACCTGCTCATCGGCGGCGCCGGGGCCGACCGGATGGACGGCGGCACGGGCATCGACACCGTGAACTACGGCGAGTCGGGCTCCGGCGTGACCATCGACCTGATGAACGGCGTCGGCACCCGCGGCGATGCCGAGGGCGACACGCTGCTGAACATCGAGAACGTGGTCGGCTCGCGCTTCAACGACGTGATGATCGGCAGCGCCGCGGACAACGTGCTGACCGGCGGCGCGGGCGACGACGTCATCACCGGCGGCGCCGGCAAGGACACGATCGACGCCGGCACCGGCAACGACACCGCGAATTACTCGAACTCGAATGCCGGCGTGACCGTCAATCTGGCCACCGGCATCAACACCGGCGGCCATGCCTCCGGCGACATCCTGACCGGCATCGAGAACCTCACCGGCAGCACCTTCGACGACAAGCTGACCGGCGCCGACGGCGCCAACGTCCTGAACGGCTACCGTGGGAATGATATCCTGGTCGGGGGCGGCGGCAATGACGCCCTCATCGGCGGCCAGGGCGCCGACACCATCGATGGCGGCACCGGCATCGACACCGTCTACTACTCGAACTCCGCCGCGGCGGTGACGGTCAACCTGGCCACCAACATCAACACCGGCGGCGAGGCGTCCGGCGACTCGATCAGCAATGTCGAGAATGTCGTCGGCTCGGCCTTCAACGACGTCATCACCGGCGACTTCCAGGCCAACTCGCTGTCCGGCCTTGCGGGGAACGACATCCTCAACGGTGGCGACGGCGCCGACATCCTCGTCGGCGGCGCCGGGGCGGATGCGCTGAACGGCGGCGCCGGCATCGACACGGCCAGCTACGAGACCTCGTCCGCGGCGGTGAATGTCGACCTGTCCACCGGCGCCGGCATCGGCGGCGACGCGCAGGGCGACACCCTGACCAGCATCGAGAAGGTCATCGGCTCGGCCTTCGCCGACACCCTGACCGGCAATGCCGGCTACAACGACCTCCGTGGCGGTGCCGGCAACGACGTCATCAACGCCGGCGCGGGCGGTGACGACCTGCGCGGCGGCGCCGGGGCCGACACCCTGAACGGCGGCGACGGGCGGGACACCGCCTACTACTTCGAGAGCAATGCCGGCGTGACGGTGAACCTGACCACCGGCCAGGGCTTCGGCGGCCACGCCCAGGGCGACCTGCTGATCGATATCGAGAATGTCGGCGGCTCGCAGTTCAACGACTCGCTGGTCGGCGATGCCGGCAAGAACATTCTCCGCGGCTATGCCGGTGACGATGTCCTGCGCGGCGGCGGCGGCGTCGATGAGCTGATCGGCGATGCCGGTGCCGACAAGTTCGTCTACACCTCGACCTCCGACAGCAACAGCGTCACCGGCGTCGACCTGATCCATGACTTCGGCCAGGACCAGGGCGACAAGATCGACCTGTTGGGGATCGACGCGAACACCGGCACTGCCGGTAACCAGGCCTTCAGCTTCATCGGCTCGTCCGCCTTCAGCAACGTGGCGGGGCAGCTGCGGTTCGAGATCACCGCGGCCGGCACCCTGATCGAGGGCGACGTCAATGGCGACGGTCATGCGGATCTGATCATCAGCGCCGCGGGCTCGATCACCTTCACCGCCGGCGACTTCGTGCTGTAAGCGGACCAGAAAGCATCGCGTGTTCGGAGGCCGCCCTTCGGGGCGGCCCTTTTTTATCCCGCGCTCTCCGCCGCCCGCCGCCGCGCCTCCTCGGTGGCCTGGCGGAAGCGGGCGAGGCGGTTCTCCACCCGCGCCGCCCGGTCCGGGCGCGGCTCAT
>NZ_JANX01000134.1 GCF_000767795.1 Inquilinus limosus MP06
GCTCGGCTATGCCGCTGCCGGCGGCACCGGAGAGGGCGTGGTCCGGGCGGCGGCCGAGGCCTTCCGCCGCGCCGAGGGCCTGCCGGCGGCCGACGGCGTCGACGACGCGCTGCTGGTGGCGCTGGCGCGGCGGGAATGGAAGGCCGCCCCGCCGTCCTGACGCGCGCCCCTGACCCTGGCCGCGGACAGAATTCATGTAACCGCCGGCGCGATCGGGCCGTACGGGTGTCGGGGGACGTCGACGCTCCAGCGAGGACAGCATCATGAAGCGCAGCGCGATTGTGGGCCTGGCCCTGTTCGGGGTCCTGTCGGCCCTGCCGGCGATGGCCCAGACCCAGCAGCGCATCCGCGGCACCATCGAGGCGATGGACGGGCCGGTGATGACCATCGCCGCCCGCGGCGGCACGACCGCGACCGTGACCGTGGCCGATGACGCCACGGTGCGGACCATCGCCCCGGCCGACATCCGCGACATCAAGCCCGGCACCTATATCGGCAGCGCCGCCATGCCGCAGGCGGATGGCAGCCTGCAGGCGCTGGAGGTGCAGGTGTTCCCGGAGAGCATGCGCGGCGTCGGCGAAGGCCAGCACCCCTTCGACCTGAAGCCGGGCAGCACCATGACCAACGCCACCGCCGGCGACGTCACCGGCACCGACGGGCGGGTGGTGACGATGCGCTACCAGGGCGTCGAGACCAAGCTGGTGGTGCCGCCCGACGTGCCGGTGATCACCTATGAGCCGGGCAGCCGCGACCAGCTGGTCAAGGGCGCCCATGTCATCGTCAGCGCGGTCAAGGCCGATGACGGGTCGCTGGTCTCGCACGCGGTCCAGGTCGGCAAGGACGGGCTGGTGCCGCCGATGTAGGGCAGATCGGCGGGGCTAAAAAGCCGTCATTGCTTTGTCGGCTTCGCCTCCTCGCAATGGCGGTTCTTCTGCGAGAGACCGGTCTGATCGGCGTCAGATCAGCTTGCTGCGTCCCAGCTCGACTTTCAGATAGGCGTAGAACACCGGGGCCGCGATCACCCCCGGCACGCCGAACGCCGCCTCCATCAGCAGCATCGCGATCAGGATCTCCCAGGCCCGGGCATGGATCTGGGTGCCGACGATCTTGGCGTTGATGAAGTATTCCAGCTTGTGGATGATCACCAGGAAGGCCAGCGACGCCGCGGCGACATAGACCGATAGGCTGAGGCTGATCACCACGATCACGGTGTTCGAGATCAGGTTGCCGATCACCGGCAGCAGCCCGACCACGAAGGTGACCACGATCATGGTCTTGGTCAGCGGCAGGTGGATGCCGAAGGCCGGCAGGACGCCGACCAGGTAGATCGCGGTCAGCACCGTGTTGAGGGCGGAGATCCGCACCTGGGCGAAGACGACGCGGCGGAAAGACAGGGCCAGCAGCCGTGCCCGCTCCCCCAGCGCCCGGGCCAGCGGCCCGCGTCCCGGCTTTTCGGTCAGGTCGGCGATGGCGATCATGCCGCCGATCACCAGCCCGATGATGATGTGGACCAGGATGCGGCCGACATCCGTGGTGATCCGCAGCAGCTCCCGCGCATGGTCGCGCAGCGACTGCGCAATCATGGTGTCGAGGTCCTGGCCGCTGTTCGGGATATAGGCGACGATCCAGGGCGGCAGCTGCTGGCTGGCCTGCTCTACCGCCTCGGCCATCTTCCGCATCACCGCGACCAGGCCCTGCGGCCGGTCGCTGAGAAACGAGATCAGCTCGATCGCGCCGAAGATCAGGGCCACGCTGATCGCTGCGGTCAGCAGGCCGAGAGCGATGATGCGGCCGATATTCGGCAGGAAGCCGAAGCGCCGGAACGCCGGCGCCACCGCATGCACCAGCTCGTGGATCAGCAGACCTGCCAGCAGCGCGGCGAGCAGCCCGAACCAGAGGGTGCCGAGCAGGGCCAGGCCGGCCAGGATCTGCGCCGAGATCTCGATGCGGCGCTCCCGCACGGACGGGCCGGGAGCCGCAGGGACCACGGCCGCGCTCTCCTCGCTTCGGCCGGGTTGGAAATTCATGATCTCAAAGCCTGTTCTCGACGGACCGCGCGCAGCGTTACGAGCCCGACTCCGGACCCTAACCGGCCAAATGTCAATCAAACCCTTGGCGACATGATGGCGGCGATGACGAGACGCCGGGCCTGGCAAGGCCCGGCGCCTGGCTTCTGCCTGCCGCCCCCTACAGCTTGTACGCGGCTTTGGGCAGGCGGTAGGCGAGGTCGATCGCCACCTCCACCGCCTCGTCCTCCTCCAGCCGGTGCTCGGCCACCAGCTGGGCCAGGTAGCGGCAGTCGATGCGGCGGGCCACATCGTGCCGCGCCGGAATCGACGGGAAGGCGCGGGTGTCGTCGTTGAAGCCGACCGTGTTGTAGAAGCCGGCCGTCTCGGTCGCCAGCTCGCGGAAGCGCAGCATCCCCTCCGGGCTGTCGAAGAACCACCAGGGCGGGCCGAGCCGCAGGGTCGGGTAGTGCCCGGCCAGCGGCGCCAGCTCGCGCGCATAGGTGCTCTCGTCCAGCGTGAACAGGATCACCGACAGGTCGCGCTCGTTGCCGAAGCGGTCGAGCAGCGGCTTCAGGGCGCGGACATAGTCGGTGCGGGTCGGGATGTCGGCGCCCTTGTCGCGGCCGAACTCCCGCTGCAGCGTCGGGTTGTGGTTGCGGAAGGAGCCGGGATGGATCTGCATCACCAGCCCGTCCTCCAGGCTCATCCGCGCCATCTCGGTCAGCATCTGGGCGCGGAACAGCTCGGCGTCCTGCGGCTCGAACCGGCCGGAGACGATCTTTTCGAACAACGTCACCGCCGGCACCGGGTCGAGATCGGCCGTCGCCGCGGTCGGGTGGCCGTGGTCGGTCGAGGTCGCGCCCATCTGCTTGGAGAAGCCGCGGCGCTGCTGCAGCGCGGCCAGGTAGCCGCGCCAGGAATGGGTGTCCTCGCCGGTGATCTCGCCGAGTGTCTGCAGCCCCTCGCGGAAGCCGTCGAACTCCGGATCCACCACCGGGTCGGGCCGGAAGGCGGTGACCACCCGGCCCCGCCAGCCGCTGTCGCGGATGGCGCGGTGGTGGTCGAGCGGGTCGAGCGGCGATTCCGTGGTGGCGATGACCTCGAGATGGAAGCGCTCGAACAGCGCCCGCGGCCGGAACTCCGGCCGGGTCAGCCGGTCGGCGATGCGGTCGTAGATCCGGTCGGCGCTGGCCGGGGTCAGCCGCTCCTCCACCCCGAACAGCGTCTCGAAGGTGTGGTCCAGCCACATCCTCGTCGGGGTGCCGCGGAACAGGTGCCAATGCTCGGCGAAGCGGCGCCAGATCGCCCGCGGGTCGGTTTCCACCGGCCCGCCGTCGCGGCGCGGCACCCCGAGATCCTCCAGCCGCACGCCCTGGCTGTAGAGCATGCGGAAGATGTAGTGGTCCGGGATGATCAGCAGCGCCGCCGGGTCCGGGAACGCCTCGTTCCTGGCGTACCAGGAAGGGTCGGTGTGGCCGTGCGGGCTGATCAGCGGCAGCCCGGCGACCTCGGCATAGAGGCGCCGGGCGATGTCACGCTGGGTCGGGTCCGGCGAGAACAGGCGGTCGGGATGCAGGCTCATGCCACGGCCTTAGGCTGCGGACGCCAATCGGCGTATTTCGGGTGGTCCCGGCCGATCGGAAGCTCGATCGCGACGCCGGCCTCCGCAGAATGGAACAAGGCCGTCGCCAGCTCCAGCGACCGGCGCGCGTCATCCAGCGTCACCGGCAGGGGCCCGCCGCTCTCCAGCGCCGCGTGGTAGGCGCCGAGCTGGCCGGCGAAGCGCGACGGCACCGGCTGCCAATCCGCCAGGGCGCCGTCGATCCGCTGCTGGATCTCCGGCGAGGCCGGGATGATCTGCCACGGCCCGTCACCGGGGGCGTAGGGCTTGAGGCCGCTCTCGAAGGTCACGTTCTCGAAGCAGAAGCGCAGCCGGCTGATCTCGGCCTGCGAGCCGAGGGTGGCGGCGAGCGACACCAGCGCCCCGTTCTGCATCACCACGCTGGCCACGGCGCAGTCCTCGACCTCGATCGGGTTCACCCGGGTCGCGGTGCGGCAGTAGACCGAAGCCACGGGCCCCAGCATCCAGGTCATGATGTCGTGCGAATGGATGGCATGGGTCAGCAGCACACCGCCCAACTCGGTATCCAGCCGGCCGCGCCAGGGCACGGAGTAGTACTTCGCGCCGCGGTTCCAGTGCGTCTCTACCGTCGCCAGATAGGGCTTGCCGGCGATGCCGGCCTCGACGATGCGCCGGGCCTGCTGCAGCCCGTCGCCATAGCGGTACTGGAAGATCGGCATCACCCGGCCGGGTGCCGCCGCCTCGGCCTGCACCACCCGGTCGAGATCCGCCAGCGACCCGACCAGCGGCTTCTCGCAGATCACCTGCTTGCCGGCCTCCAGCGCTGCCAGGATCTGGCCGATATGCACTGTGGGCGGAGTGCAGATGTCGATCACCTCGATCTCCCGCATGCGCAGGATCTCGTCGAAGCTGGTGGTGCGGACCGGAATGCCGAACTCGTCGCCGATCTCGGTCAGCCGCTCCGGGTTCAGGTCGCAGATCGCCTCGACCCGGAACTTGTCCGGATGGGCGGCATAGCCTTCGGCGATGTGGCCGCGGCCGACGCCGAGGCCGATCACGGCCACGTTATGGATCGCCATGGTCAGGCCCTCCCGCCTTCGGCCAGCGCCTGCGCCTGCAGGGCCAACTCCATCGCCTTGAAGCAATGCGCCTGGGTCATCGCCGTCTCCGTCCGCTCCAGCACATCGGCCACCAGCTGCCGGCCGAAGGGCAGCTCGACCTGGCTGCAGTCGATCCGCTGCATGCCCTTGCGGTCGACCAGAATCAGATGGTCGGTGCCGTCCTGCCCGGTCGGGTCGACATATTTCCGCAGCTCGATATAGCCCTCGGTGCCGAGGATGGCCAGCCGCCCGTCGCCCCAGGTCGGCAGCCCGTCCGGCGTGAACCAATCGATCCGGATATAGCCGGTGGCGTCCGGGCTGCGCAGCAGCGCCTCGCCGAAATCCTGCAGCTCCGGCGTCTCCTTGTTCGCCCGGTTGGCGACCGCGGCCGACACCACCTCGACATCGAGCGTGCCGGCGAAGAACAGGAACTGCTCGAACTGGTGCGAGGCGATGTCGGTCAGGATGCCGCCATAGCGCGCCCGCTTGAAGAACCAGTCCGGTCGGGTCTTGGCGTTCAGCCGGTGCGGCCCGAGGCCGACGGTGTTGATCACCTTGCCGATCGCGCCGGCCTGCACCAGTTCGCCCGCCTTCACCGTCGACCGGGTCTGGAAATGCTCGGAGTAGCAGATCGAGTAGATCTGCCCGGTCTCGGCCTGCACCCGCCGCACCTCGGCCAGCTGCTCCAGCGTGGTCATGCCCGGCTTGTCGGAGAGGTAGTCCTTGCCGGCCCGCATCACGGCGATGCCGAGCGGCGCCCGGTCGGCCGGGATGCCGGCCGAGGTCACCAGCCTGATCGACGGGTCGTCCAGGATGGCGCGCGGGTCGGCGACGCGCCTGGCCTGCGGGTAGCGGGCCTGGAACGGGCCGGCGAGGTCGTCCTCCGGCGCGTGGAAGGCGACGAACTCGCCCCCCGCGCCGAGCAGCGCGTCGACCTGCCCGAAGATGTGGTTGTGGTTGATGCCGATGGCGGCGAAGCGGATGGTCATTCCCTAGTCCCGGATCAGCGTTTCATGCCGGTGGTGGCGACGCCCTCGATCAGAAGGCGCTGGAAGAACAGGAAGAAGAAGAACACCGGCAGCAGGGTCAGGACGGACATGGCGAACAGCGCGCTCCAGTCCGACTTGCCGGTGGAATCGACGAAGTTCCTGAGGCCGAGCTGGACCGTGTAGGAACCCATGTCGTTCAGGTAGATCAAGGGCGCGAAGAAATCGTCCCAGGTCCAGATGAAGGAGAAGATCGCCGCGGTGGCCAGCACCGGCTTCGACAGCGGCAGGATGATCTTCCAGTAGATCTTCCACGGACTGCAGCCATCCATCATCGCCGCCTCGTCCAGCTCGCGCGGGATGCCGCGGAAGAACTGCACCATCAGGAAGATGAAGAAGGCGTCGGAGGCCAGGTATTTCGGCACCACCAGCGGCAGGAAGGTGTCGACCCAGTCCAGGTTCAGGAACAGCACGTATTGCGGGATCAGGGTCACGTGGTAGGGCAGCATCAGCGTGCCCAGCATCAGCGCGAACCAGAAGCCGCGGCCGGGGAAGCGCAGCCGGGCGAAGGCGAAGGCGGTCAGCGAGCAGGCGAAGACGTTGCCGACCACCGACAGCCCCGAGATCACTGCCGAGTTCCAGAAGAACTGGCCGAAGCTGATGTCCAGCCCGCTCCAACCCCGGACATAGGCGTCAAGGCTGAAGCTCTCCGGCCACAGCGAGGCCGAGGAGAAGATCTGGCTGTCGTCCTTGAACGAGCTGGCGAGCATCCACAGCAGCGGATACAGCATCGCCAGCGAGCAGGCGCACAGCGCGATGTGGATCAGCAGCGACCGCGACAGCGGGCGGCGGATCTGGCCTAGGGCGACGTCACTCATCGTAATGCACCCAGTAGCGCGCCGAGAGGAAGGAGAAGGCGGTGAACAGCGCGATGATCACGACCAGCACCCAGGCCAGCGCCGAGGCGTAGCCCATGCGGAAATTGCTGAAGGCCTCCTGGTACAGGTACAGCGTGTAGAACAGGGTCGAGTCGATCGGCCCGCCCGTGCCCTCGCTGATGATGAAGGCCGGGGTGAAGGCCTTGAACGCCTCGATCGTCTGGATCACCGCGTTGAAGAACACCACCGGGGTCAGGAGCGGCAGGGTGATGCGCCAGAACTGGTGCCAGCGCTTCGCCCCGTCGATCGACGCCGCCTCATACAGGTCGCGCGGGATCTGCCGCAGGCCGGCGAGGAAGATGATCATCGGCGACCCGAACTGCCAGACGCTGAGGATCACCAGCGTCGACAGCGCGTAGCTGGGGTTGGAGATCCAGCTGGGCCCCTGGATGCCGAAGATCGCCAGCGCCTGGTTGATCAGCCCGTTGCCGGCGAAGAGCTGCCGCCACAGCACGGCGATGGCGACGCTCGCGCCCAGCAGCGACGGCAGGTAGAACAGCGCGCGGTACACCGGCAGGCCGGCGATGCCCTTGTTCAGCAGCATCGCCACGCCCAGGGCGAAGGCCAGCTTCAAGGGCACCGCGAACAGCACGAACAGGAAGGTGACCTTCATCGAGGACAGGAACTTCGGATCGGCCGTGGCGATCCGGACGTAGTTCGCCGCCCCGATCCAGCGCGGGTCCTGCAGCAGGTCGAAATCGGTGAAGGACAGGTAGAGCGAGACCAGGATCGGCCCGGCGGTCAGGCCGATGAACCCGATCAGCCACGGCGTGAGGAACATGTAGCCCGAGAGGGTGCGGGATGTGATCCGCCGCCCCCTCCGCGCCCGTTCCGCCCTGCCCGAGGCCTGCACCGCGATGGTCATTGGCGTCACCCGCGATCGAGAATGCTGTTGGCTTCGTCGACGAACTGCTTGGCGCCGTCTGCCACCGACGCCTGCTCGAACGAGATCAGCTCGTTCACCCGCTTCTGCAGGAAGGCGATCTCGCCCGCGCCCTTGGGCGCCGAGGGCGGCAGGGGGCCGACCTTGTCGGTGATGAAGGAGATGTAGTCGAGCGCGATCCTGTTCTGCGCGTCGAGCGTCGGCCCCACCACGTCGCGCAGCGCCTTCGAGGCCGGGACCCCGCGCTCGACGCCCAGCACCTTCCCCGCCTCCGGATCGGTCACGTAGTAGTTGACCACGCGCACCGCCTCCTCGGCGACCTTGCTGCGGGCGCTGATGCTCCACAGCATCGACGGCTTCAGGTACTGGCCCGGCTTGGCGCCCGGCCCGCCGCTGGGCTGCATGGTCATGTTCAGCTTGGTCTTGACCAGCGCCTGATGCGCCACGAGCTGGTTCGAGTTGGTGCTGATCGCCGCGGCCTTGCCCAGCGCCAGCATGCTGCTCTCCGGCGCGTTCTTGTCCAGCGCCTGGACGTCGGCCGGCGGCACGGCGCCCTGCTTGCGCAGCCCGTGCCAGAAACCGAACCAATCCTCCATGTCCTTGGCGTCGAAGCCCAGCCGGCCCTCGGCCGTGTACAGCGACTTGCCGCGCTGGCGGGTCCAGCAGTCGAGCGACGGCTCGACGCCGCCGGCATCCTGCATGCCCCAGTAGCCCGGCTTCTTCTGGGCGACGCGGCCGGACCACTCACCCCACTGCGTCCAGCTCCAGTCCCATTGCGGCTCCTCGAGGCCGAGCTGCTTGATGGTCTCGGCGTCGTAGACCCAGGCGGTCGAGTTGTTGCCGAGATTGACGCCGTACAGCTTGCCGTCGACCCGGCCGCAATCGATCGCGTCCTTGCCGAAATCCTCGATCTTCAGGATCGACGGCATGAACTCGTCGAATGGCAGCAGCGCCCCGCGCCGCGCGTATTCGACGATGTAGCGGTAGTCCATCTGGATCAGGTCGGGGGCGTTGCGGCCCGCGGTCTGGGTGGCCAGGCGCGGCCAGTAGTCGGGCCAGCCCAGCGTCTCGCCGTTGATGCCGATGCCGCTGTGCCCGGCCTCGTACAGCTTGTTGACCGCGTTGGTGCGGTCGGCCCGCTCCTTCGAGCCCCACCAGAACATGCGCAGCCGCGTGTCCTGGGCCAGCGCCGGCATCGAAAGGCCGGAGGCGGCCAGCGCGCCGAGCGCGGCCCCCGCCTTCAGCACCTGCCTGCGGTTCGTGATCAGCGTCGCCATCTCGTGTTCCTCCTCTGGTTCGCGCCCCTTCTCCCCGAAGGCGCTGGTCGTTGTCCCTGCGTCAGCCGCGGCCGGGCATGGCGCCCTAACCGCCTCCCGGCGGCGGCCCGCTGCTGCCTTTGATGAAGGGAATGGTTCCGGTCTCTCGGAAGGCCTTGCGCGATGCGATCCCCGCCCCCGCGGGACGGCCCAACCCGGAAGCGGCGAGACCGGCGACGCCGGTCCCGACCTCCAGGGCGTGCCTGCGGGTCAACCGCAGCGGCGTCATCGCGTTCCTCCTGTTGCCCCGCCCCGTCGGTCGGCGCGGCGCTGCAAGCGGTGGTCGGTTGGTGCCTGAGGCAGGCCTTCGACCGAAGGCCGGCGAGACGATGTTATAACCAGTTGGTTACAAGCTAGATCGATGCCATGATGGCTGTCAACACGAACCCCGGCGGCGGCGCTGCGTCGCCCCCGGCCCTGATCGAGGCCGCCCAGACGTGAGCATCAGCGACGAGACCATCGACGCCCCGACGAAAGATACGCCGAAACGCACCGCCACCAAGGCCGTGCGCGACCCGGAACGCACCAGCGCGGCGATCCTCGCCGCCGCGGTGAAGGAATTCATGGAGAAAGGGTACAGCGGCGCGCGCATCAACGAAATCGCCAAGCGCGCCGGCGCCAACAAGCGCATGCTGTACCACTATTTCGGCGACAAGGAGGCCTTGTACCTGGCGGTGCTGGAAGGCGCCTATGTCGCCATCCGCTCGGCCGAGAGCAAGCTGCACCTGGCCGACCACGACCCGGTCGACGGCATCCGCGAGCTGGCGCTGTTCACCTGGCGCTACTTCATCGAGCACCCGGAATTCCTGAGCCTGCTGCAGACCGAGAACCTGATGAAGGCCAGGCACCTGAAGCGCTCGGCCCGCATCTTCGACCTGCATTCGCCGCTGGTCGCCGTGATCTCCGACCTGCTCAAGCGCGGCGCGGCCAAGGGCGTGTTCCGGGCCGATGCCGACCCGGTGAAGGTCTATGTCAGCATCGCCTCGCTGGGCGCCTTCTACCTGTCGAATCGCTACACCCTGTCGACCATCTTCCGGCGCGAGCTGACCGAGCCCAAGGCGCTGGCCGAATGGGGCGAGCACATCGCCCAGATGATCCTGGCGTCCCTGCGCCCCTGACCCTTGCCCCGATCGGCAACCGCGGCCTCTTGACGCGCAGGGCCGTTCCGTGGTCCGCTAGTAACCAGTTGGTTACAATCATGGCCGGGAATTCCGCCCGCGCCGCAAGGGAGGGAAGCATGGCCACCCAGCGCCTCGGGCTCATCATGCACGGCGTCACCGGTCGCATGGGCTACAACCAGCATCTGGTGCGCTCGATCTGCGCCATCCGCGACCAGGGCGGCGTGCTGCTGCCGAATGGCGACCGGATGATGCCCGACCCGATCCTGGTCGGCCGCAATGCCGAGAAGGTCGAGCAGCTGGCCAAGCGCCACGGCATCGCGCGCTGGAGCGACAATCTGGACCAGGCGCTGGCCAACCGCGACGACACGCTGTTCTTCGACGCCGGGTCGACCCAGATGCGGGCGGAGCTGCTGACCCGCGCCATCGACGCCGGCAAGCATGTCTATTGCGAGAAGCCGATCTCCGAGACCCTGGATGTGGCGACGAAGCTGGCCCGCCACGCCGATGCTCGCGGCATCCGCCACGGCGTGGTCCAGGACAAGCTGTTCCTGCCCGGGCTGCAGAAGATCCGTATGCTGCGCGATTCCGGCTTCTTCGGCCGCATCTTCGCAGTGCGCGGCGAGTTCGGCTATTGGGTGTTCGAGGGCGACTGGCAGCCGGCGCAGCGGCCCAGCTGGAACTACCGCAAGGGCGATGGCGGCGGCATCATCCTGGATATGCTGTGCCACTGGCGCTACGTGCTGGACAACCTGTTCGGCGAGGTGAAGTCGGTCAGCTGCCTCGGCGCCACCCATATCCCGGAGCGGGTGGACGAGAACGGCAAGCGCTACGCCGCTGACGCCGACGACGCCGCCTACGCCACCTTCCAGCTCGAGGGCGGGGTGATCGCCCACATCAACTCCTCCTGGGCGGTGCGGGTGCGGCGCGACGACCTGGTGACCTTCCAGGTCGACGGCACTCATGGCTCGGCCGTGGCCGGGCTGACCCGCTGCTTCACCCAGCACCGGGTGAACACGCCGCGGCCGGTGTGGAACCCGGACCAGCCGCAGACCATGAAGTTCCTCGACCAGTGGGAAGAGGTGCCGGACAACGTCGTCCACGACAACGGCTTCAAGGTGCAGTGGGAGGATTTCATCCGCCACGTTGTCGCCGGCACGCCCTGGAAGTTCACCCTGTGGGAGGGCGCCAAGGGCGTGCAGCTGGCCGAGGCCGGGCTGCAGAGCTGGGCCGAGCGGCGCTGGGTCGACCTGCCGGCGCTGGAGCGCTGAGCCATGGCCGCCATCACCCTTCCCCGCAATGGCGGCGGCCTGGAGAGCTACAGCATCCGCAACGCGCCACTGCCGATGCCGGCGCCGGGCAGCGCCCCGGCCTTCAGCCGGGTCGCCTATGCCGCGGCGCATGTCGTGGCCGACCCGCTGGCCGACAACGATCCCTGGCTGGACGCCGCGGTCGACTGGGACCGCACCATCGCCTTCCGCCACTATCTGTGGGATCTCGGCCTCGGCGTGGCCGAGGCGATGGACACCGCCCAGCGCGGCATGGGCCTGGACTGGCCGACCGCCAAGGCGCTGATCGGCCGGGCCCTGGCCGGGGCGAAGGAGCGGCCGGGCGCGGTGATCGCCTGCGGCGCCGGCACCGACCACCTGCCGCCGGGTCCCGGCGTCACCATCGCCGACGTGATTGCCGCCTATGAACAGCAGATCGAGGCGGTGGAGGGGCTGGGCGGAAGGGTGATCCTGATGGCCAGCCGGGCGCTGGCCGCCGCGGCCAAGGGGCCGGACGACTATGTCCGCGTCTACGGCCGGATCCTGTCCCAGGTGAAGCAGCCGGTGATCCTGCACTGGCTGGGCGAGATGTTCGACCCGGCCCTGGCCGGCTATTGGGGCGACGCCGACCACGACCGGGCGATGGACACCTGCCTGGCCGTGATCCGCGACAGCGCCGCCAAGGTCGACGGCATCAAGATCTCGCTGCTGTCGAAGGAGAAGGAGATCGCGATGCGCCGCCGGCTGCCGGCGGGCGTGCGCATGTACACCGGCGACGACTTCAACTACGCCGAGCTGATCGCCGGCGACGAGCAGGGCTATTCCGACGCGCTGCTGGGCATCTTCGACGCCATCGCCCCCGCCGCCTCGGCCGGGCTGGCGCGGCTGACCGCAGGCGACGAGGCCGGGTTCCACGACATCCTGGCGCCGACCGTGCCGCTGAGCCGGCACATCTTCAAGGCGCCGACCCGCTTCTACAAGACGGGCGTCGTGTTCCTGGCCTATCTCAATGGCCTGCAGGACCACTTCCTGATGATCGGCGGCCAGCAGAGCACCCGGTCGCTGCCGCATCTGGCCGAGCTGTTCCGCCTGGCCGACGCCGCCCGCGTGCTGCGCGACCCCGACCTGGCGGTCCACCGGATGCGCAAGGTCCTGGCGCTGGGCGGGGTGGAATGAGACTGCCGCCGCAGGCAGCCCCTTTCATCCTCCCCCTCCCCTTGCGGGAGGGGACAGGGGGAGGGGGTTGCCGACGGCAATGCCGCTCTTTCGAACCGGGGGCACCGCTCCTGCGGCA
>NZ_JANX01000135.1 GCF_000767795.1 Inquilinus limosus MP06
GGAGGTCGCCCGGCTGCGCGAGCGCGTCCGCGCCGCTTTGCGCCGCCTGCGCAAGGGCCGCCGTCGCGGCTATCTCTACGAGCAGCCCTGGTACGTGCTGATCGGCCCGCCGGGATCGGGCAAGACCACGGCGCTGCTCAGCTCCGGCCTGAACTTCCCGGCCGACCAGCTGGACGGCGAGACCACGCCGGTCGGCGGCGTCGGCGGCACCCGGCTGTGCGACTGGTGGTTCGCGGACGAGGCGGTGCTGATCGATACCGCCGGGCGCTACACCACCCAGGATTCCGACAAGGCGGTGGACCGCGCCGGCTGGGAAGGGTTCCTCGACCTGCTGCGGCGCACCCGCAAGCGCCAGCCCATCAACGGCGCCGTCGTCGTCGTCTCGCTGACCGACATCGCCGTCGCCGATCCCGGGGCGCGGGCCGCCCACGCCCGCACCGTGCGCCGGCGGGTGACCGAGCTGTCGGACCGGCTGCGCCTGCGGGTGCCGGTCTACATGGTGTTCAGCAAGGCGGACCAACTGGCCGGCTTCAACGAGTATTTCGACGACCTGGACGCCGAGGGCCGCGGCCAGGTCTGGGGCATGACCTTCCCGGTCGCCGGCGGCGTCGACGCCTTCACCCCCGAGTACCGCCTGCTGCTGGACCGGCTGGATGACGGGCTCTATGAGCGGCTGCAGGCCGAGCGCGCGCCCGACCGCCGGGCGCTGCTGGGCGGCTTCCCGCTGCAGCTGGCCAGCCTGCAGGAGCCGCTGGCGGATTTCCTGGGCCAGGCCTTCGGCGGCACCCGGCTGGACCCGGCGCCGTTCCTGCGCGGCGTCTACATCACCTCCGCGACCCAGGCCGGCACGCCGATCGACCGGCTGACCGGCATGCTGGCCCGGTCCTTCGGGGTCGACCAGAAGCGCGCCCCCAGCCTGAAGCCGGTGGCCGGGCGCAGCTATTTCCTGAAGCGCATGTTGGGCGAGGTCATCCTCGGCGAGGCGCTGCTGGTCTCGACCAGCTCGAGGCGGACGCGGCGGATGCGCCTGCTGCGCATCGGCGCGCTCGGCACCATCGCCGCGGCGACGCTGGTGGTGTCGGTCGGGCTGTGGCGGGCGGAGGCGACCAACCGCGTGGCGGTCGAGCGCGCCGACGAGGCCATCGCCGGCTTCCGCCAGCAGCTGGCCGGGGTCAGCCTCGACCAGGTTTCGGATGACGATCTGCCGTCGATCGTGCCACTGCTCGACACCGCCCGGGCGCTGCCGCGCGAGCCGGCGGGCCGGCTGTCCGACCTGTTCGGCCTGTCGCAGGCGGAGAAGCTGGAGGCGGTTGAGCGCGGGATCTACCACCGGGCGCTGGAGCGGATCCTGCTGCCGCGCCTGATCTGGCGGCTGGAGCAGCAGATGCGCGGCCAGATCGACAATCCCGACTTCCTGTACCAGGCGACGCGGATCTACCTGATGCTCGGCGGCGCCGGCCCGCTCGATCCCGCCCTGGTGCGCGACTGGATGGCGCTGGACTGGCAGGCGCGATTCCCCGGCGTGCTGAACCAGCAGATGCGGGAGCATCTGGCGGCCCATCTGGACGCGCTGCTGGCGGACCCGCTGCCGGCGGTGACGCTGGACGGCACGCTGGTGGAGACGGCCCGTGCCTCCTTCAGCCGGGTGTCGCTGGCCGCCCGGGTCTATGGCCGGATCCGGCCGGAGGCATCGGCCGCGGCGGTGCCGGGCTGGAACCCGGCGGCGGAGCTCGGCTCCGCCGGGGCGCAGCTCTTCACCCGAATCTCCGGCAAGCCGCTGACCGAGGGGATTCCCGGCTTCTACACCGCGGCGGGCTTCCAGACGGTGCTGCTGCCCCGGCTGGCCGGCGCGGCCAAGGCGGTGGCCGACGAAAGCTGGGTGCTGGGCCGCACGGACGCGGTGCCGACGGACGAGGCGGCGCTGCGGACGCTGGAGCGAGACGTCGTCGCCCTCTACGCCGCCGATTTCCAGGCGCAGTGGGATTCCATGCTCGGCGACCTGGCGCTGGCGCCCTTTGCCGACCGGCCGTCGGCGATCCAGGCGCTCTATGTGCTGTCCTCGCCGCAGTCGCCGATGCGCGACCTGCTGGTGTCGATCGCGCAGCAGCTGACGGTGATGCCGGCCCCGCCGCCGGCCGGGGGCAGCGATGCGGCGGCGGAGCAGCAGCGCAAGGCGCTGGCCGCGATGATCGGCGCGGCGACACCGGACAATGCGATGCCGGCCGTCGACGCCCTGGACCGGCATTTCCGGCCGCTGAAGGACTTCGTCGGCGACGGCGATGCGGCGCCGATCGCCGGCGTCACCCGGCTGATCAACACGCTGCAGCAGGAGCTGGCGCAGCTCGGCCCCGACGCGGCCAATGTGCCGGCGGCGCTGCAGGGCAGCGGCGACCCGGTGCAGCTGCTGCTGGCGGAATCGCAGCGTCAGCCGGCGCCGGTGTCGCGCTGGCTGCAGCAGATCGCGGCCTCCGGTCAGTCGATGATCGGCAGCAGCGTGCGGCATGCGGCGGCCACCGCCTTCTCCGGCGCCGACGGCCCCGGCCAGTTGTGCAAGGCCGTGGTCACCCGCCGCTTCCCGTTCTCGCCGTCGGCGAGCGAGGATGCGCCGCTGGACGATTTCGCCCGGCTGTTCGGGCCGGACGGGCTGTTCGACAGCTATTTCCAGGCCCAGATCCGCCCCTTCGTCGACACCAGCGGCGCGGTCTGGCGGCTGCAGCCGGTCGGCGGCGTCACCCCGCCCGTCAGCCAGGCCACGCTGGCCCAGTTCCAGCGCGCCGCGGCGATCCGGGACGCCTTCTTCCCCGCCGGCGGCAACCAGCCGCAGATCCGCTTCGACCTCGCCCCGGCCTCCGCGGCTGACGGGTCCGGGCCGGCGACCCTGACCCTGGGCGGCACCATCATCGCCACCACGGGCGACCAGGCCCGCCAGGCGTCGCTGACCTGGCCGGGGGCGGACGGCATGAACCCGGCGCGGATCTCCTTCGACCAGGCCGTCGCCGATTCCGGCCTCGGCCAGACTCTCGGCGGCGCGCCGGTCGACGGCAGCCTCGGCGGGGGATCCATCGGCGCCAGCGGCCCCTGGGCGCTGTTCCGGCTGCTGCAGCAGGGGCGGCTCTCGCCCTCCGGCCGGCAGGAGGAGTTCGTGCTGACCTTCCGCTCCGGCGCCAGCCAGGCCAGCTTCACCCTGCGCGCGGGATCGTCCCGGAACCCGTTCGCCCGGGACCTGCTGAAGGGCTTCCAATGCCCGGTGCTGCAATGACCGGGGTACCGGCGGACAGCCCGGCGGTCGGCTTCTTCGGCAAGATCCCCTCCCGCGGCGATTTCCTCTGCGTCGGGCTCTCGCTCGGCTTCATCCAGGCCTGGGACGGCTGGCTGCAGCGCGTCCTCGCCGATGTCCAGCGGTCGCTGGGCGAGGGCTGGGCGGAGGTGTGGCGGGTGGCGCCGGTCTGGCGCTTCGCCCTGCCGTCCGGCCAGTGCGGCCATCGGACGGTGCTGGGGCTGTGGATGCCCAGCGTCGACCGGGTCGGGCGGTGCTTTCCCCTGACCATCGCGGCCGAGGGCGCGGATTGCGGCGACGCGTTCCTCGACGCGGCGGAGACGATCGGCCGCGAGGCGATCTCCTACGACCTCGGGCCGGAGGATGTGATGGGCCGGCTGCGCGATGCCCCCACGCCGTCCCCTGTCCCGGCTTCCACCGGTGCCGCAGCACGGTGGTGGAGCGCGGGCGGCCCTCTGGCGGCGGCGGCCGAGCTGGTGCTGGACACCCTGCCGGACAGCGCCGGTTTCGCCCGGATGCTGGGACGGTGAGCAAGGGGCTCCGCCACTGGGCGGCCTCGCATCCCGGGGCAATCCGTCTGCAGAACCAGGATGCCTATCTGTGCCGGCCGGAGCTCGGGCTGTTCTCGGTCGCCGACGGCGCGGGCGGCCATGTCGAGGGCGACGTCGCCTCCGCCCGGGTGGTGTCCATGCTCGGCGAGATCCCGGGCGACATGTCGCCGCCCGAACGGCTGGCCGCGGTGCGGGCCCGGCTGCATGCCGCGCACGGCCTGCTGCTCGAGCAGGGACGGATGCGGGTGCCGCAGGCGACGCTGGCCACCACCGTCATCGTGCTGATGGTGCATGGCGACCATTTCGCCTTCCTCTGGGCCGGGGATTCCCGCGGCTACCTGCTGCGCGACGGCGCGCTGCACCGCCTGACCTCCGACCACAGCGTGGTGCAGGAGCTGGTCGATTCCGGCGCGATCACGCCCGACCAGGCCGAGACGCATCCGCAGGGCAACGTCATCACCCGGGCGCTCGGCGCCGGCGGCCCCGACCTCCTGGTCGACAAGGCGCTCGGGACAGCGCAGCCGGAGGATCGGTTCCTGCTGTGCAGCGACGGCCTGTACAAGGCCGTCGGCCCGGACGAGATCATGGACATCCTGGCCGGCGACGGCGATATCGCCCAGCGCCTGGTCGACGCCGCGCTGGCCCGCCGGGCCCGCGACAATGTCACGGCGGTCGTCGCCGCGCTCTGACGATCCGGAAGTCTGGATAAGTCCGGCCTTCTACCTGTATTGGGAAGATTGATCGGATTTTCTGTTGTTACTTTTTATTGCTCGAATTTCATTGGCGAAGATTACGGATGTAGCCGATCGATCATAGGAAAATCCACGCCGGCCGGTATGTTTCTGTCATGGCATGGGATGCCGGGGCCTCGACCACGGACCTGGCATCGGCTTGGATGGAGCGTTTTCGATGGCTGAGTTCGGGGAATTGTTCTGCACCGCCGCGGATGTGGCGGGCGCGGTCATGGGAGCGGTCACCGGCACCGAGAGCGTGGCAGCCAATCTGGCGGCTGATGCGAACTGGTCGGTGCCGGGCCTCGCGGCCATCGCCCCGGTCTACGAGGCGGCCATGCTGATGGCCCGGCGGGGCCAGGTCGAGATCCTGCCCAATCTGCACTTCGCCGCGAACGGCCACGACGAGGCGCCGAGCCCGGTGACGAAGCGGTACCTGCAGAGCCGCACCTACAAGAAGATCGCGGCTGGCGTGTGGGGTGTGGCCGGCGCCGCGTCCTCGATCCCGGCGCAGAACTTCGACGGGTTCAGCGCCGCCCGGCATATCAATGCCGGAGTATCGACCGGTGCCCATATCTACCGGCTGCTGCAGATCGCCAAGCGCTACCGGCAGTCACAGACGATCGCCGAATGGTGCAACCGGGTGCTGAAGGCGAAATACGCCAAGGCCGGCATCCGCGGGGCCCAGCTGGCGGGTTCGCTGATCCCGATCCCCGGCGCCCAGGCGGCCCTGGGCGGGGCGGCGGCGCTGGGCAGCCTGGTCACGACCCAGACCTTCAACGGCACCTGCATGGCCGCGGCGGCGGAGATCCACTGGCGGGCCTTCCAGGAGACCACGGTCGCCGGGCGGACCGGCGGCGGCACCGGCCCCGCGACCCAGATCATGAACGAGCTGTTCCGCCGCCGCACCGCCACCCGCATCCTCGGCTCCTACGACGTCGCCGCGCTGATCCGCGAGCCCGGCGGCTGGATGGCGGTCGGCGACAAGATCCTGCTGATCTGACCCCTTCGACGGCGCGGCCGTTTTCACGGCCCGTAGAACAGACAACCGCCCGCCGGGTCCTCTCGGCGGGCGGTTCCGTTTCCGGCGCCAGGGCGGGCACGCTGTCGCCGATCTGCCGTCCCGACGGCAAAAAGCCCGGCGACGGGAGGCGTCGCCGGGCCGGGCATGGAATGGAAGAGGGCGCGTCAGGTCAGCTGCGCCGTCTCCAGGTCATAGGTCGAGGTGAAGTTCTGGCCCTCGGTCGCGTCGTCCTTCATCTGCTTGGTGCTGAAGGCGACCTTGGTGAAGCTCAGCGTCAGGGACTCGCCCGGCCGGTCGGAGCCGCCCATCGAATAGTCGCTGATCAGCGTATTGGTCAGCTCGAGCGACAGATAAACGTCCAGCTTGCCCTTGTCGGTGCGGACGAAGTCGATCTTCACGGTCTTGCCGTGGCCGCCAAGGGCCTCGGCCATCAGCTTGCCGGTGGCGACATCATTGTCCTTGGTGACGGTGACCTGGCCGACCGACGGCGCGGTCGATTCGCGATCGGCGGAGGAACCGACCGTGCTGGACAGCGCGCGGCCGACGCCCCACTGGAAGGAATGGCACTCGATCCAGTCCTTGTGGCCGGTCTCGGTCACGTCGCCGGTGATGGCGTCGTACTTCATGTAGATGGACATGGCTGCAACCCTTTCGTCTTATTGCAGGTGGCACAGGAAGGCGCCGGAGCCGTCGATCGCGACCGTGGCCTGCTCCACCGGCCGTCCTTCCGCCATGCGGGCGAGGAACTGGGCCGACAGGTCCGGCAGCAGGGTCTTGGTCAGCAGGCTTTCGATGGCGCGGGCGCCGGCGCTGGCATCGGTGCAGCGCGCGACGATGGTGTCGACCAGCTCCGGGCCGTAGCGCAGGGCCGCGCCGAACTTGTGTTCGACCCGCGCGGCGATGCGGTCGAGCTGCAGGGTGGCGACCTGCCGCAGCGTCTCCCTGGCCAGCGGCAGGTAGGGCACGACCGTGACTCGGCCGAGGAAGGCGGGCTTGAAGCTCTTCGCCAGCTCCTCGCGCAGGGCTACGCCCAGGCCCTCGGCGTCGGGGGCGGTCTCCGGGTCGGCGAACAGCCGGGCGATCAGGTCCGTCCCGGCATTCGAGGTCATGATGATGACGGTGTTCTTGAAGTCGATGTCGCGGCCTTCGCCGTCCTTCATCGCCCCCTTGTCGAACACCTGGAAGAAGATGTCGTGGACGCCGGGATGCGCCTTCTCCATCTCGTCCAGCAGGATGACGGAGTAGGGGCGGCGGCGCACCGCCTCGGTCAGGATCCCGCCTTCGCCGTAGCCGACATAGCCGGGCGGGCTGCCCATCAGCAGGCTGACCTTATGCTCCTCCTTGAACTCGCTCATGTTGATGACGGTCAGGTTCTGCTCCCCGCCATACAGCAGCTCGGCCAGGGTCAGCGCCGTCTCGGTCTTGCCGACGCCGGAGGTGCCGACCATCAGGAACACGCCGATCGGCTTGCGCGGGTCGGTCAGCCCGGCGCGCGAGGTGCGGATCGACTGGGCGATCGCCTCCAGCGCGTGGGACTGGCCGACGACCCGCCGCTCCATCGCCTCGCGGAGATTGAGCACGGTGCGGATCTCGTCCGACCGCATGCGGCCGGCCGGGATGCCGGTCCAGCTCTCGACGATCTCGGCCACCGCCTGGGCGTCGACCACCGGGAACACCAGTGGCTGCTCGCCCTGCAGGCCGCGCAGCTCGCCCGCCAGGGCGGCCAGGTCGCGCTGCAGGGCAGTGGGGTCGGGCTCGGCCTCGACCTTCGCCCGGGTCTCGCCGATCGCGGCGGCTAGGCGGCGCTCCTCGCCCCAGCGTGATTCCAGGGTCGCCAGCCGTGCAGCCAGCTGGACCGATTCGGCCTCCAGCGCCGCCACGCGGGCGCCATGGTCGGCGCCGGACAGCAGCTCCCGCCGCAGCACGCGCAGCTCGGCCGCGATCAGCTCGATCCGGCGCCGCGTGTCCTCGACTGCCGGCGGCGGGGCCGCCTGGCTCATCGCCACCCGGGCGCAGGCCGTGTCGATCAGGCTGACCGCCTTGTCCGGCAGCTGCCGGCTGGGAATGTAGCGGGCGGAGAGCTTCACGGCGGCGTCCAGCGCCTCGTCCAGGATACGGACGCCGTGGTGCTGTTCCAGCGTCGGCACCAGGCCGCGGATCATGGCCACGGCGATGTCCTCGGACGGCTCGTCCACCTTCACAGTCTGGAAGCGGCGGGTCAGCGCCGCGTCCTTCTCGAAGTACTTCTTGTATTCGGCCCAGGTGGTGGCGGCGATCACCCGCAGCTCGCCACGGGCCAGCGGCGGCTTCAGCAGGTTGGCGGCGTCGCCCTGGCCGGCGCCGTTGCCCGCGCCGATCAGGGTGTGGGCCTCGTCGATGAACAGGATCACCGGCGCCGGGCTGGCATTCACCTCGTCGATCACCGATTTCAGCCGGTTCTCGAACTCGCCCTTGATCCCCGCCCCGGCCTGCAGCAGGCCGAGATCGAGGGTGCGGATGGCGACGTTGGCGATGGCCTGCGGCACGTCGCCGGCGGCGATGCGCAGGGCCAGCCCCTCGACCACCGCGGTCTTGCCGACCCCGGCCTCGCCGGCGAGGATCGGGTTGTTCTGCCGGCGCCGGGTCAGGATGTCGACGACCTGGCGGATCTCGTCGTCGCGGCCGAGGATCGGGTCGATCCGGCCGGCCCGCGCCCGGGCGGTCAGGTCGACCGTGTACTTGTCCAGGGCCGCGCTGCCACCTGGGGCAGCGGCCGGTTGCCCCGGCCCGGCGGCGGTGTCCTGCGCCACCGGGGTCTCGGCGCCACCGGCGACGATGGCGGCGAAGTCGCGGCGCAGCATGTCGGGCAGGATGCGCCGCAACTCGGGCGCCGCGTCGCGCAGTCTTCCGCCCAGCGCCTCGTCGGCCAGCGCGGCCAGGACAAGATGGCCGGAGCGGACATGGCTGGCCCCGTCCTCGACCGAGGCGAACAGCCAGGCATCCTTGATCAGCTCGACCAGATCCGGGGACAGGCCCGGGGCCCGGCCGTTGCCGGTCTTCATCCGGTCCAGCGCCGCGGTCAGCTGGGCCGCCAGGCGGTCCTCCGCGATCTCGAAGCGGCGGGCGATCAGCGCGGCGTCCGACTGCGGCTCCTCGAGCAGCTGCAGCAGCCAGTGCTCGATCTCGACATTGTAATGGGTGCGGGACAGTGTCCGACCGGCCGCCGCCTCCAGCCCTCGGCGGGAGAGGTCGTTCAGTCGGTCGACCAGCGACCGCAAGTCGACAGCCGGCATCATCGCTCCTCAGCGTCGCCGTGACTCCACGGCCGATTGCCATCGAGATTTGTTGGCTCGTCGCTGAACTGTCCAGTCCAGATGGGTTACGCTGGTAACGATCTAAAGAAATAATGAAATAATCTAGTAATGCTCTTGAGCAGAAATGGGCAATGGAGAATGGACTCTTTCCATTCTTCCAGACGAGCGTGAGGATGCGGCGGTGCCGGATCGCGAAGATTTACTGGATGTGGAAAGTCTCCTGCTGCCGGTCTCGGAAGAGAGTCCGGCCGGCAGCGACCCCCGACTCGACGTCACGCCGCAGTCGCTCTACTTCCGCCTGCGCGACGCCCGGTCCGAGGCGCGGGCGGCGGAGCGGGTGGCCGACAACGATCCGGCGGCGGATGCGGGAAGCGGGCGCCACTGGCTGACGGTGCGCGAGCTGAGCCTCGAGGCGCTGGCCGGCACCGGCAAGGACATCGAGATCGCGGCCTGGCTGACCGAAAGCCTCGTGCGCACCGACGGGCTGGCCGGGCTGATGGCCGGCGCGCGGCTGATCGCCGGCCTCGCCTCCCGCTACTGGAATGACGGGCTGTTCCCCACGCCCGACGAGGACGGGATCGCCGGCCGCGTGGCGCCGGTCGCCGGGCTGAACGGCGAGGGCGGCAACGGCACGCTGCTGCAGCCGCTGCGCAAGCTGGTGCTGTTCGACCGGGCCGATGGCACGCCGCTGACCTATTGGCGGTTCGAGCAGGCGGAGGAGGCCGAGGTCCTGGACCCGGCCCGCAAGGCCCAGCGGCTGGCCGCCGGGGTGCTGCCCCTGGCCGAGCTGGAGGCCGAGGCCAAGTCGATCGGCCGGGACAGGCTGGCGGCGCTGCACGGGGACGTGGTCCGGGCGATCGAGGCCTGGCGCGGCATGGACCAGGCGCTGACCGCCGCGGCCCAGGCCGACTCCCCGCCGACTGGCCGTGTGCAGGAGCTGCTGGACAAGCTGCGGCGCACCGCCGAGCGCTATGCGCCACCCTCCGCCGAACCGGCGCCGGAGGCGGCCGAGGGGGCGGCAGATAAGGCCGAAGCCCCGGCCGGCGGCGAGTCCGGCCGGGTCCCGGCGGACCGGGCGGTGACGCGCGAGGAGATGCTGCAGCAGATTTCCCGCATCGCCGCCTATTTCCGGGCCAACGAGCCGCATTCGCCGCTCAGCTACACGCTGGAGGATGCGGTCCGCCGCGCCCGGATGGGCCTGCCGGATCTGCTGAAGGAGATGATGCCGGAAGCGGCGGCGCGGGCCTCGGTCCTGTCGGGCCTCGGCATCCGGCCGCTCCCGGAGGAATGAGGCGCGGCGCCGCCTTCCGAGTCCCACCGCCCCACTCTGCGCGCCCCGACCCGGCGCCCGATCATTCGAGGAGACATCCGATGAGTGCCAGCATTCACGAGAAACTCGGCCGCGTGCGCCGGCCGCGCGTCCACATCACCTACGAGGTCGAGACCGACGGCGCGCAGATCGTGCGCGAGCTGCCCTTCGTCGTCGGCGTCGTCGGCGACTTCTCCGGCGACCCGACCCAGCCGCTGCGGCCCCTGGCCGAGCGGAAGTTCGTGCAGATCGACCGCGACAATTTCGACGAGGTGATGCAGCGCCTCGGCCCCGGCCTGCACCTCAAGGTCAACGACAAGCTCAGCGACGAGGGCGGCTTCATGGCCGTCGATCTGAAGTTCAGCGGCATCGAGGATTTCGAGCCCGGCCGCGTGCTGGACCAGGTGCCGGCGCTGAAGGCGCTGCTCGAGACCCGCAACCGCCTGCGCGACCTGATGAGCAAGGCCGACCGGTCGGAGGAGCTCGAGCTGCTGCTGGAGCAGGTGCTGAAGAACAAGGACGACTTCGAGGAAATCTCGGGTCAGCTCGGTCTCAAGAAGGAAGGCTGAACCATGGTGGACAAGGTTCCCGCTCCCGAGGCGTCGGCCGCCGCGCCGGCCTCCGCCGCCACCGAGACGGTCGGCCTGCTCGACCAGGTCGTGTCGGCGACCAAGCAGACCGAGCCGGACCGCGCCCAGGACCTGGTGCGAACGCTGGTCGAGCAGGCCCGCGTCGGCACGGTCACCTTCGACCGCAACCTGACCCGCACGATCGAGCGCGCGATCAAGATCATCGACAAGAAGCTGTCCGACCAGCTCAACGAGATCGTCCATGATGCCAAGTTCCTGAAGCTGGAAGGCAGCTGGCGTGGCCTGCACTACCTGGTCATGAACAGCGAAACCGGCACGATGCTGAAGATCCGGATGATGAATCTCTCGAAGCGGGAGCTGAACCGGGATCTGACGCGGGCGGTCGAGTTCGACCAGAGCCTGATGTTCCGCAAGATCTACGAGAACGAGTTCGGCACCCCGGGCGGCGAACCGTTCGGCACGATCATCGGCGACTACGAGTGGACCAACCACCCGGATGACATCGAGACGCTGCGCCTGATGTCCAATGTCAGCGCCGCCGCCTTCGCGCCGTTCGTGTCGGCCGCCGGCGCCGGGATGATGGGCTTCGAGCAGTGGACCGAGCTGTCGCGGCCGCGCGACCTGGCGAAGATCTTCGACACGGCGGAATACCTGAAGTGGCGCGGCTTCCGCGACAGCGAGGACAGCCGCTTCGTGTCGCTGGTGATGCCGCGCGTCGTGGCGCGTCTGCCCTATGGCGAGCGGACCAAGCCGATCGACGAGTTCTCCTATGAGGAGGCGCCGATCGACGCCGCCGGCAAGCCCCTGCCGATGGACCATGAGCATTACTGCTGGATGAACGCCGCCTTCGTCATGGGCGTGCGCATGACCGAGGCCTTCTCGAAATACGGCTTCTGCACCGCGATCCGCGGCGCCGAGAACGGCGGCAAGGTCGACAACCTGCCGCAGCATATCTTCATGTCGGATGACGGCGACATCGACGCCAAGTGCCCGACCGAGATCGGCATCACCGACCGGCGCGAATACGAGCTGTCGAACCTCGGCTTCCTGCCGCTGTGCCACTACAAGAACCACGACTACGCCGTGTTCTTCGGGGCCCAGACGGTGCAGAAGCCGAAGGAGTACGACCGGCCGGACGCCACGGCGAACGCCCGGATCTCGACCCGGCTGCCCTACATCATGGCCACCGGCCGCTTCGCCCACTACCTGAAGATCATGGCGCGGGACAAGATCGGCAGCTTCATGGAGGCCGAGGACTGCCAGCGCTGGCTGAACCGCTGGATCGGCAACTACGTCAACATCAACGAGAACGCCGGCGCCGACAGCAAGGCCCGTTATCCGCTGCGCGAGGCCAAGGTCGAGGTGCAGGAGATCCCGGGCCGTCCGGGCGCCTACAACGCCATCGCCTATCTGCGGCCCTGGCTGCAGATGGAAGAGCTGACGGCCAGCCTGCGGATGGTGGCGCGCATCCCCGAGCGGGTCTGAGATGGCGCAGGCGGGGCAGCGTCCATCGGCCGACGCGGTGGGGCAGGGTGCT
>NZ_JANX01000136.1 GCF_000767795.1 Inquilinus limosus MP06
GGGCGAGCCGGCCTATCCGAAGAGCGCCGGCGACAGCTCCCGGTCGGCGGCGGCGACCTCGCTCAACACCTTGGCGAAGGCCGGGCGGGCGGAGAGGCGTTCGTACCACGCCGCCAAAGCCGGGAATTCATCGAGCCCCGGCCCGTGCAGCCGCAGCGCGAACAGCACGGTCATGAACAGGGCGATGTCGGCGACGGTCAGCGCCTCGAACAGGAAGTCGCGGCCGGCCAGCCGGTCGTCCAGCCGGCGCCAATGGCCGCGCAGCGCGTCCTCGGCCTGGCGGGCGCCGGCCTCCTGCGCCTCGCGCCGGGCCGGGTCGGGCGGCTCGCTGCGATGCATCAGCGGCCGGACGTCCGGCATCACGATCTCGTCGGCCTCCAGTTCGGCCAAGCGGCAGCGGGCGCGGGCGGCGGCGTCCCGCGGATACAGCGGTGGGGATGGATAGGCGTCCTCGAGATAGTCGAGGATCACGGTCGAATCGAACAGGGTCAAACCGCCATCGACCAGCACCGGCACCTGGCCCTTGGGGTTGGCGGCCAGCACCGCCGGGTGCTTCGGGCGATAGCCCTCGGTCTGGGTGAAGGGCACCATGATCCGCTCATGGGCCAGCCCTTTCTCGGCCAGGGCGATCTCGACCTTGCGCGAGAACAGGCTCAGCGGCCCGGAATAGAGCGTGATCCCCATCGCACGTCCCCCTCATTGACTGATGAGGAGCGTTAAGGGAACGTCAGCCCGGTCGCAATCCCGGCGACCGACCCCAACCCGAGACAAACGAAAAAAGCCCGCGACCGTGTGGGCGGGCTTTCTCCAGTCCTGGGCGCGGCCGGCGGGCGGCCGCTGCACGGGCCGATCAGGCGGCCTGGGCGGCAGCCTGGGCCTTGATGATGCGGTGCTTCAGGCCGCGCAGCTCGGCGTCGAGGGCCGAGTCCGGGGCGCTGGCGAGGTAGCCGTCGAGGCCGCCGCGATGCTCGATGGTGCGGATGCCGTTGGTGGTCAGGCGCAGGCGCACCGACACGCCGAGAACCTCCGAGACCAGCGAGGTGGTCTGCAGGTTCGGCAGGAAACGCCGGCGGGTCCTGTTCTTGGCGTGGCTGACATTGTTGCCGCTCATCACGCCCTTGCCGGTCACCTGGCAGCGTCGCGCCATGGGTCTATCCTCGAAACACGGTCAAAAACAATTGCCCGGCATCGCTGCCGGGACGAGGGCGTTCGTATAAGGGCCCCGGCCGGCGGCGTCAAGCAGAGTCGTCACATTCGGACGGGCGGCCTGAGCCACTATGTTGCCTCTCCCGAATTTACGAGATCCTCCCGCAATCCCCAACACCGCCATTGCGAGCGCAGCGAAGCAATCCAGGGCCGTTTGGCGTGGCCCCTGGATTGCTTCGTCGGCTTCGCCTCCTCGCAATGACGGTGAGGGGCAACACGGCCGGATCAAGCCTGCGGCGAGGCCCGGGTCACGATCACGTTCCAGCTCGCCGGCTTCAGCTTCGCCCGCAGCCGCTCGCCGTCAACCGTGACGTCGGGATTCGCCGCCGGGGCCACGGTGTCCGGCGCCTCCTTGGTGTTCACCGCCTTCAGGTTGGCGTGGTGGATCTCGGTCGCCGCCACCAGCCGCCGGTCGGCGCCCAGGCCGCGCAGCGCGACGTCCAAATCCATCGGGTCGGACAGGCTGCGGTTCAGGGCGAACACCGTGGTGGTGCCGTCGGCAGGGTTGTCGACCACGGTGGCGTAGAGATACGGGATCTCCGGCCAGGACTGGGCGGCATAGCCGGGGGATTCTGCCTTGGCCTGCAGCACCCGGCCATGGCCGTGCCGGGCGGCCAGCGCGAAGGGATGGAAGATGGTCTGGCGCCAGGCGGCGCCGCCGGTCTCGGTCATGATCGGGCCGATGACGTTGACCAGCTGGGCGATGCAGGCGGTCTTCACCCGGTCGGCATTGTTCATCAGGGCGATCAGCGCGCCACCGACGATCAGCGCGTCCTCGGCGTTGTAGATCTCCTCGATCAGATGCGGCGCCTCGGGCCAACCCGGCTTGCGCATATGCTCGATCTTGTGGGTCTTGTACCAGACGTTCCATTCGTCGAAGGACAGCATGATCTTCTTGCGCGACCGGCGCTTGGCGCCGACAGCATCGCAGATCGCCGCCACCTCCTTGATGAAGGCGTCCATCAGCTCGATCACGCCGAAATACTCCGGCGCCGAATCGGCGTTGTTGTTGAAGTAGGTGTGCAGCGAGATGAAGTCGACCTGGTCGTAGCAGTGGTCCAGCACCTCGTATTCCCAGGCGCCGTAGGTGGCCATGTTGCGGTGGGACGAGCCGCAGGCGGCGAGCTGGATGGTCGGGTCGACCCAGCGCATCACCTTGGCCGTCTCCAGCGCCGCGCGGCCGTATTCCTCCGCGGTCTTGGCGCCGATCTGCCAGGGCCCGTCCATCTCGTTGCCCAGGCACCAGAACTTGACGTCGTGCGGCGCCTCGTAGCCGTGCGACCGGCGCAGGTCCGACAGGGCCGACCCGCCGGCATGGTTGCAGTATTCCAGGAAGCGGCGCGCCTCGTCCGGCCCGCGGGTGCCGAGATTGACGCCCAGCATCGGCTCGATTCCGGCGGCGCGGGCCCAGTCCATGAACTCGTTGGTGCCGAAGCGGTTGGTCTCGGTCGAGAACCAGGCCAGGTCGCGGCGCACCGGCCGCTGCTCCACCGGCCCGACCCCGTCCTCCCAGTTGTAGCCGGACAGGAAGTTGCCGCCGGGATAGCGGATGATGGTCGGCCCCAGCTCGCGGGTCAGCTCCAGCACGTCGCCGCGGAAGCCGCGGGAATCGGCGGTCGGGTGGCCGGGCTCGTAGATGCCGCCATAGACGCAGCGGCCCATATGCTCGACGAAGGCGCCGAAGACGCGGCGGTCGAGGTCGGAGAGGACGAAGTCGCGGTCGACGGTCAGCCTGGCGGAGATCATGGGTCGGTGGTCTCGGTCGGATGGTGGAAGGAGCGGCCGCGCCGGATGGCGCGGCCGGGAAGGATCAGCGGGCGTTGGCCAGCAGCTCGTTGACGCGGCTCTCGGCGTCGGCCAGCGCCTGGTCGACGGTCTTCTGGTTCTGCGCCGCGGCGTTGAACTCCTCGGTCAGGATCTCCTGCAGCCCGAACTGGCGCTTCACCGCCTGGGGCAGGGCGGTGCCGTCCTTGGTCAGGCTGACGATGTCCTTGCGGTGCGGCAGGTCGAGGAAGGCCTGGCTGTTCGCCACCGACTGGCGCACCGGCAGATGGCCGGTCCGGGCCCATTCGAAGTCATTGTCCCACAGGAACTTCAGCAGCTTGACCGCGGCCTTGCGCTTGGCGTCGTCGAGGCCGGCCTTGGGTACCACCCAGCTGTGGCCGTCGGCCCAGACCTTGGCGTTGCCGTAGAGCTGCGGGAAGGGCACGACGGTGTAGCCGTTGCTCAGCGCGCCGCCGGGCTTGGCCGCCTCCTCGTTGTAGCTGTCGATCAGCCAGGTGCCCATGATGTAGACGCCGCCGTCGCCCTGGGCGAAGCCGGCCGTCGACGCGGCATAATCCTGGTCCTTGGTGGTGTCGCCGTTCTGATAGATGGTCTTGAACAGCTCGACCGCATTGCGCGCTTCCGGCGTCTGCAGCTTGATCTGGGTCGGGTCGGCGAAGAAGTCCGAGTTCTGCTGGTACAGCAGGGTGTAGAGGGTGCGGGCGTAGTTCGCCTGCTCGTTCACCGTGGCCTGCACGAAATAGGGCTTGCCGGTCTTCTCTTTGAACTGCTTGGCCTGGGCCAGCAGCTCCTCCGGCGATTTCGGCAGGATCGGCTTGCCGTCGGCCGCCACCAGCCCGGCCTGCTTGAACAGGTTCAGGTTGATGTGCCACAGCCAGGTGTGGGTATCGAAGGGCAGGGCGTAGATCTTGCCGTCCTTGGTCACCCCGGTCCTGGCCGCCTCGGTGAAGTCGGCGGTGTCGATGCCGGCGGCCTTGAAGTCCTCGTCCAGCGGCTCCAGCAGGTCGCGCGAGGCGTAGTCGCTGATCACCGATTCATGCATCACCGAGATGGTCGGCGGGTCGTCGGAGCGCAGCCGGGCGGTGAGCTGGTCGTAGCCGGGCCATTCGACGATGTCGACCTTGACATGAACGTCCGGGGTCTCGGCGTTGAACTTGTTGATCAGCGCCGTGATGATGCCGCACTCGCCATGTGCCTTCGAGACGTCGGTGACATCGGCGTAGTCGGCCTCGCAGGCGCCGAAGAAGCGCGACAGCGAGATCTCGGTCTTCTCCTGTGCCCAGACGGGACCCGCGGCCAGGACCAGCCCCGCCAGGGCCAAAGCAAAGCGGCTTCTCATGGCTCTCCCTCCTTGGTTCCGGCCGTTTCTGCCGCGCGCCTCAGCGGACGGCGGCGCCGGCGACGGCCGTGACGATGTATTTCTGGAAGAACAGGTAGACGATCAGCACGGGCAGCCCGGCGAAGACCGACTGCGCCATCAGGTAGCCCAGCCCTTCGGACTGGGCGAAGTTGGTCTGGGTCGAGGCCAGGCCGACGGTCAGCGTGAACATCTCCGGTTTGGTCGCGGAGATCAGCGGCCACAGGTAGTCGTTCCAGGAGCTGAGGAAGGTGAAGATCCCCAGCGTCGCCTGGGCCGGCACGGTCAGCGGCAGCAGCACGCGCCAGAAGGTCTTGAGGCGCGAGGCGTTGTCCAAGAGCGCCGCCTCGTCCAGCTCGCGCGGGATCGCCTTGAAGTACTGCGTCATCAGGAAGACGCCGAAAGGCGCCGACAGATGCGGCAGGATCAGCCCGAGATAGGAGTTGTGGATCTTCAGGTCGTTGAACATCTGGAAGCGGGCGATGATCACCGCCTGCTCCGGCACGGCCAGGCCGATCAGCACCAGCGCGAAGACCAGGCCGCGGCCGGGGAACTGCGCGCGGGCGAAGCCGTAGCCGGCGAGGGACGCCAGGATCAGCACGCCCGCGGTCTGGCCCAGCGACACGACCACGCTGTTCAGCACCCAGCGGAACACGCCGGAATTGGCGAGGATGTCGGTGTAGTTCTTCAGCGTGTAAGGCGCCCGGAACAGCGTGCCGGTGTCGGTCATCAGCTCGCTGTTGGGCTTGAAGGACAGGCCGGTGATCCAGGCCACCGGCACCACCCAGATCACGGCCAGCAGGATGACGGCCCACAGGATCAGCCGGTCGCCCAGGCCGCGGCCGACCATGCCCTGGCGCGGTGGCGCCGTGGTGACGGCGGTCATGCCTCGGCCCTCCGGCGGGTCAGCAGGTACTGCGCCATGGCGGCGATCAGCATCAGCCCGAACAGCACCTCGGACGCCGCGGCGGCGTAGCCGAGGTCCCAGTTGCGGAAGCCCTGCTCGTAGATGAACTGGACGATCGGGCGCGAGGCGTTGTTCGGCCCGCCGCGGGTCAGCAGGTAGGACTGCCCGAACAGCTGGAACTGGTAGACGATCTCGATCACGGCCACGAGCACCACGGTCCGCCGGATCGACGGCAGGGTGATGTGCCGGAACGACCGCCAGCGGCCGGCGCTGTCCAGCGCCGCGGCCTCGTACAGCTCGCGCGGGATCTGCTGAAGGGCGGCCAGGAACAGCATCATCGGCAGGCCGATGCCCCACCATACCGTGGCGATGGCGATGCCGGGCAGCGCCAGGCTCGGGTCGCTCAGGATCGGGATCGGCGCCTGGCCGAACACGCCCAGGACGTTGGTCAGCAGGCCGCGGTCCGGCAGGT
Source organism: Inquilinus limosus MP06 (assembly GCF_000767795.1). Taxonomy (GTDB): domain Bacteria; phylum Pseudomonadota; class Alphaproteobacteria; order DSM-16000; family Inquilinaceae; genus Inquilinus; species Inquilinus limosus_E. The sequence goes on from NZ_JANX01000136.1 coordinate 5,728, forward strand.
ACATCATCTTCCAGACGATGGTGACGATGGTGACCGACAGCACCGAGGTGGCGAAGAAGGTGGCGCGCAGCGCCGCCGCCATGCGGGTCGGGCGGTTCAGCGCCAGGGCCAGGACCAGGCCGACCACGACGAAGGCCGGCACCGTCATCAGCACGAACAGCGCCGTGTTCCAGACCGCGCCGAGGAAGATCCTGTCGGCGAACAGGCGCTTGTAGTTGGCGAGGCCGGCGTAGGCACCGGTGCCGTCGAACATGTCGAACTTCTGCAGGCTGATCCAGATGCCGTCGAACAGCGGCCAGACCAGCAGCAGCAGGTAGACGATCAGGAAGGGCAGGACGAAGCCGATGTTGCGCCAGTCCGGCCCGACCCGGGCGCCGCCCAGGCGGCGGGTCCGTTCGATGCTGCGGCCGGCGGCGGTGGCGGTCACCATCCCCTCCTCACGCCCCGACCGACGTGACGGCGTGGCGGCCGACGCCGTCGGCGCCGAACAGGTGCACGGCGGCGGGGTCGATGCGCAGCGCCACCCGGTCCTCGACCGCGACGCCGCTCAGCCCCGCATCCTCGGCGATCAGGGTCGACCCGTCCTGCAGCCGGACATGCAGATGGGTGCGGTCGCCCAGCCGCTCGACCACCTCGACCGTGCCCTGCATCCCGCCCTGGCCGTCGATCCGCACCGCCTCGGCCCGCAAGCCCAAAGTGATCGGCTGGTGCGCCGGCAGCCCGTCGGCCGGCACCGGGGTGCGCAGCTCGGTCCCGTCCGGCAGCCGCAGCACGGCACCGCCCTGCTCGCCGATCACGGTGGCGTCCAGGAAGGTCATCGCCGGTACGCCGACGAAGCGGGCGACGAATTTGGTGGCCGGCCGGGTGTAGATCTCCATCGGCGTGCCGACCTGCTCGATCCGGCCCTCGTTCATCACCACGATACGGTCGGCCAGCGTCATCGCCTCGACCTGGTCATGGGTGACGAAGATCATGGTGGCGCGCAGCCGGCGGTGCAGCCGCGCCAGCTCGACCCGGGTGCGCACGCGCAGCGCCGCGTCCAGGTTCGACAGCGGCTCGTCGAACAGGAAGGCGCGCGGCTCCTTGACGATGGCGCGGCCGATGGCGACGCGCTGGCGCTGGCCGCCGGACAGCTGGCCCGGCTTCCGCTGCAGCAGCTCCTCGATCTCCAGCGTCCGCGCGGCGGCCTGCACGCGTTGCTCGATCTCCGGCTGCTTCAGGCCGATGTTGCGCAGCCCGAACGCCATGTTCTCGAAGATCGTCATATGGGGGTACAGGGCGTAGTGCTGGAACACCATCGCCACCCGGCGGGCGCCCGGCGGCAGCGTGTCGACCCGGGTGCCGGCGATGCGGATCTCGCCGCCGTCGACGCTCTCCAGCCCCGCGATCATGCGCAGCAGGGTGGACTTGCCGCAGCCGGACGGTCCCAGGAAGACCATGAACTCGCCCGACTCGACCGACAGCGACAGGCCGTCGAACACCGTGACCGGCCCGAAGCGCTTGCTGACATCCCGGATCTCGATGTCGGCCACGCCATTTCCTCCCCAATGGTATTATCATATGATTCGATCATCAGGGTGATCGGCGGTCTTTGTCAACCGGGCCTTCCCCGGCCTATCGATGAAAAGGGGAATGCTGTGGAGACGGTCTGATGCTGGAACGGGAGATGGTCCTGGTCGGGACGATGAGCGCCCAGGTGTCGAACAGCCTGGGCATGCGCATCGTATCCGGCGAGTTCCGGCCGAATGACTCGCTGCCGATCGAGAGCGAGCTGTGCCAGACCTACGGCGTCAGCCGGACCACGTTGCGCGAGGCGATCAAGAGCCTGGCGGGCAAGCGGCTGATCGAGGTGTCGCCGAAGACCGGCACGCGGGTGCTGCCCTTCGGCGAATGGAACCTCCTGGATCGCGACGTGCTGGCTTGGCGGCTGCAGGCGCAGTTCGACGCCAAGATCGTCGAGGACATCTTCGAGATGCGGATGTGCTTCGAGCCGCGGGCGTCATACCTCGCGGCGCGCGACGGCACCGCCGAGGACCACGCCGCGATCGAGCGCCATTTCCGCCAGCTGGCCCGCGCCTATGAAGAGAAGCAGCCGGTGAAGGTGTCGTCCGAGGCGGCGCTGGAGTTCCACCTGGCGATCATCACCGCCTCGCACAACGGCCTGTTCGTGACCATCGGCGCCGCGGTGAAGTCGGCGCTGCGGGTGTCGTCGGAAATGCAGCAGCGCCACGCCACCACGCCCAGCGAGGATGTGGCCCTGCACGACGCGGTGCGCACCGCGATCCTCGGCCGCGAGCCGGAGGCGGCGGCCGCGGCGATGGCCCGGCTGCTGGAGGCGTCGCATGCCCGGCTGCTGCCGCTGACGACGGAGCCGAAGGGGGCGTGAGCGCACGTCCGATCGACAGCCCCCTCCCCCTACCCCCTCCCGCGAGGGGGAGGGGGAGAGTGAAAGGCTAGGACTAGGTATGATGGATACAGACAGAGGCGCCGCGCCGGAATTAAAGCGCCGTCCTTCCAATGATCCTCCCCCTCCCCTTGCGGGAGGGGGTAGGGGGAGGGGGCTCTTGCCGCCCCTCAATACTGGCTGTTCTTCGCCGAGACGATATGGATGATCCCGGCGGGATCCGAGATCCAGAAACCGTCGAACCCGTCGGGCAGCCGCTCGATCTCGTCGCGGCGGGCGACGCCGGCCTCGGCCAAATGTTCGGCCGCCCGCGGCACATCGTCGGCCACGATCTCCAGCCACAGCTCGGCCTGGCTCAGGGCGTCGACCCGGTCGATCCACAGCTGGTTGGCGCCGAACCGGAAGCCGATCGCCGGCGGGTGGTTGTCCAGCGGCTCGAGGCCGATCACGTCGCGGTAGAAGCGGACCGTGGCGTCGTACTGGTGCGGCGGCACCTTCAGCGCGATGTTGCGGCCGCCGGCGAAGGTCGCGGTCATGGCAGTCCCTCCAGTCGTCAGGCCGAGGCGATGCGGCGCTCGTATTCGGCCTCGAGCGGCGTGTGGACGATGAAGAAGGGCTGCGGCACCCTTCCGTGCAGCCGGTCGACCAGGATGCCCAGATGGGTGTGCCAGCCGCCTGCCGCGCTCGCCATCTTGTCCCGCCCGAGGCGACGATGGGTCAGCACCAGCAGCACGTCCTCGCCCCGCGGCGTCAGCTCGAAGGTCACTTCCGACTCCTGGCCGGCCGGGCCGGGCCAGCTATGGGCCAGCAGCCGCGGCGGCTCCCAACGCGTCACCCGGGCGGTGGAACTGGCGCCCTTCTCCATCGACTTGTACTTGGCCGGGATCTCGTCCGGCAGCGGCGACAATTCGGCATGCAGGAAATGCATCTCCACTTGGCCGCCGACACGAGGCTCGACGGCGCCCTTGGCCAGCCAGAGGCCGCGCTTGTCCGACTCCGTCAGAAAGGCCCAGACCCGCTCGATCGGGCCCGGCAGCAGCCGCTCGAACCGGACCGCGTCGGCGGCGATCAGGGTGCCGTAGTCGCTCATGATGTCTCTCCCGTGTCGGTGGGGGGCGGGGCGGCGCGCAGCTGCCGCTCCAGCTCGTCCAGCCGGCCGCCCCAGAAGCGGCGGATGCGGCGCAGCCACTCGTCCATCGCGTCGAAGCCCTTCTGATCGAGCGTGTAGATCCGCCGCTGCGCCTCGGGCCGGACGGCGATCAGCCCGGCCTCGCGCAGCACCTTGAGATGCTGGGAGACGGCCGGTCCGCTCATCGCGAACTCGCCGGCGATCTCGCCGGCCCCGCGCTCCCCCGCCGCCAGCATCTCGACGATGCGGAGCCGGGTGGGGTCGGCGAGGGCGGCGAAGGCTTGCATGAGTCTCTTATGAAGAGGATACTTAAATAAGTCAATTCTTAAATATAAAACCGTCATCCCGGTCCGCGCTGCGGCGCGGAGTGCCGCTGCGCAGACCCGGGATCTCGCGCCGTCGAAGAGATCCCGAGTCCGCAGCGCACCACTTCGTGCTGCGCCTCGACCGGGATGACGGGAATGAACGAGCGGAGGAGGGGGCCCTCAGGCCGCTGCGGCGACCGGCGCCTCGACCAGGCGGCCGGGCCCCGCGCCCTCCTTCTCGATCCGCCAGCGGCGGTCGTGGAAGGCGGCGACCTTGGGGTCGTGCGAGATGGTCAGCCAGGTGGTGCCGGGCAGGCGGTCGCGCAGCAGCGCGAACATCCGCTGCTCGGTCGCCTCGTCCAGCGCGCTCGTCGCCTCGTCGAGGAACAGCCAGTCCGGCCGGGAGAGGACCGCCCGGGCCACCGCCAGGCGCTGCTGCTCGCCGGGCGACAGCCGGCGAGCCCAGGACTCCTCCTGCTCCAGCGCCGGGACCAGATGGCCGAGATCGACCGCGCGCAGCGCCTCGGTCGCGGCTTCGGCGGAGACCGTCTCGGGCTTGGCGGGATAGGCGACGGCGGCGTGCAGCGTGCCCAGCGGCAGGTAGGGGCGCTGCGGCAGGAACAGCACCCTGGCGTTCTTCGGGATGCGGATCTGCGCCCTGCCGAACGGCCAGATCCCGGCCAAAGCCCGGAACAGCGTCGACTTGCCGGCGCCGGACGGGCCGGTCAGCAGCAGCCGGTCGCCGGGGCGGACCGAGAGGCCGCCGCCCTCGACCAGCGTCTGGCCATCGGGCAGGGCCAGCCGGACGGAGTCGACGGCCATGTCGCTGCGGGGTTCGGCCGCCACAGTGATCTCGACCGAGCGTGCCTTAGCCGCCTCAATGCTGCGGCGGAAGCCGGTGAGACGGTCGACGGTCGCCTTCCATTCCGTCAGGTCCTGATAAGAGCTGACGAACCAGGACAGCGAGTCCTGGACGTTGCCGAACGCCTCGGCCGTCTGCAGCAGGCCGCCGAGCTCAAACGACTTGGCGAAGTATTGGGGAGCCGCAAGGATGAAGGGAAACAGGATGGACGCTTGGCCGTAGCTGGAGGTCAGAAAACCCAGCAACTTCTGTCGCCGCATCAGGGCGTACCAATTGTCCATGACATTGGTGAACAGTGACTGCAGCCCCTGCTTCTCGCTCGCCTCGCCGCCATACAGCGCGACCGCCTCGGTGTTCTCGCGGAATCGGACCAAACCGAAGCGGAAATCCGCCTCGCGCTTCTGCTGCTGGAAGTTCAGCCCGATCAGCGGCCGGCCGATCCAATGGGTCAGCAGTGTACCGACCACCGCATAGGCGACAGCCGCCCAGACCATGAAATGCGGGATGACGATGGTGTTGCCGAAGAGCGGGATGGCGAGAGGCGCGGACAGCCCCCAGAGGATCGCCAGGAAGGAGAACAGATTGGCGAAATTGCCGAGGAAGCCTATGCCGAGGCTCAGGGTGCTGCTGATGAAGAGCTGGATGTCGCTGGAGATGCGCTGGTCGGGGTTGTCGGTCGGCGCGCCGGTGAGCTGCTGCCGGTAATAGGCCTGATCCTGCAGCCATTCGCCGATCAGGTGGTCGGTCATCCAGCGGCGCCAGCGGATCTGCAACCACTGGTTCAGATAGACGCGGTAGACGCCGCTGATCACCCAGACAACCGCCAGCCCGGCGAAGACCATGATCTCACGCCAGAAGGCATGGAGGTCGTATTGCTGCAGAGCATTGTAGAAGCGGTTGCGCCAGAAGTTGAACTGGACGCTGAGGAAGACGCTGCCGAAGGTCAGGGCCAGGACGGCGATCAGCAGCCCGATCGCCGGCCATTTCTCCTTCGACCGCCAGAACGGCATCAGGAGGGCGAAGAAGTCCTTCCAGAACCGGCGTGTGCTTGGCTTCATGGGATGCGTCCGCCGCCCGGCGGATCCTCGGCTGCGACTGCAACCGTGATATCCCCCGGCGGCGAACCGCACCCGTGAATTTCACGTAACTTTCAGGTAATCGGGCCGTTATTCAGCGCAGGCCGGACAGGATTCCCTCTCGCTCCACCGCGATCCAGGTCCCCGGCGGCAGGTCGCCGAGGGTGAGGTTGCCGAGGGCGATGCGGACCAGGCGCAGCGTCGGGTGGCCGACCGCGGCCGTCATCCGCCGCACCTGGCGGTTGCGGCCCTCGGTCAGGGTCAGCCGCAGCCACGCGGTCGGGATGGCCTTCCGAACCCGGATCGGCGGGTCGCGCGGCGGCAGGTCGGGCTCATCCTCGAGCCGCTCGATGCCGCAGGGGCGGGTCGGGCCGTCGGTCAGGGCGATGCCGCCGGCCAGGGCGTCCAGCGCCTCCTGCGCCGGGTCGCCTTCGACCTGCGCCAGATAGGTCCGGGGATGGCCGTGCTTCGGGTCGAGGAGGCGCTTGATCAGCGGCCCGTCATTGGTCAGCAGCAGCAGCCCCTCGCTGTCGGCGTCCAGCCGGCCGGCGGCGTAGATGCCGGGCGGCAGACCGAACTCGTTCAGGCCGCGCCAGCGCCCCTCCGGCGTGAACTGGCTCAGCACGCCATAGGGCTTGTGAAAGACGACGTAGCGGCACTGGTCCGGCTCCGGCGACGGGCGCTTGCGCCGCTCCTCGCGCCACCGCTCGCCCGGCTTCGCGGCCTTCGGCTTGGTAACCCCGGCGTCGTCACCGATCTTGCGCGATGAGGTCAGCGGGCGTCTTGGC